>DYRE01000054.1 GCA_020718965.1 Desulfomonile tiedjei | reverse complement strand
ACCTGCTATTTCTGAGTATGTCGCGAAGAACTGAGGATTTTTAGAGGTACCCTAATAGCCCTAGTTATTATTACAGTATGACCGTTTTGTAGTTAATCTTCCCCAAATTTTATGACTACATTTTATTCAACATCATGTCAACAGAAAACCTCTGTCAAATTCGTCCAGCTAAATTCTTTTTGCATCAACACTGTTATGAAGGGGCATTCAATTTCCCGAAAGAATTCGATTAGACACAAAAGCCTCGAAATGGGGATGCCAAGACGCAGAGGTAAAACCAGATGCGGGAAACCACCCAAAACTGGTAATATTATAAATAAACCTGTTTATTATTATATATTGACAACTGACTGGTTTTCATGGTATATTCATACACTCAAAATATTAATCATAATGTTTGAATTGGTTTGAAGATAAACTTGCGGTAGCCCAGGAGGGTAACAAATTGAAATTTGAGGGTATCTGTCTGATATTAGCAATATTTAGCGCTATATTTAGCGCAATGCTGGCAAGACAGAAGAACAGGAGTCCGAGCAAATGGTTTGCAGTGGGATTGATATTGGGACCGTTTGGTCTGTTGTCATTGTTGATGTTCTTTCCCAAGGTTGAGTATGAGTTTGTCGGGCTGTATAGTAGCAACCTGCAGTCGAAATGAGTCTATATAGGTACGCATCGACATCAAATCCGTAGCAAGTGTTGGTTATGATGTCCCACCTGTTAGAGGCGTTTGACGCCTTCGCCGCTCTTTTTTCTTTCATTAGTTTAGAGCTGCTTGTCTCTTTTTTACCACGTTCCTCTTTTTAGGAGAGTTAATGTTCGAATGGGGTATTGCAAATGCTGTCACGTTATCGTTCGCAAACCTACCGGTCTCTGATACGTCGACGTCGCCAGGCCTGCGGTGATTAAGCCCCGGAAGTCTTAATTGAATGCAATCACGCGCCGGTAAAGACGTCAGAGGGGCGGCCTTGGGCTGTTGCTTTTCCTTGGCTCTTTTAGCCGCTTCTTTTGTCTTGAAGGGACCGGCTATGGTCGAAGGCGTTGTTTTGCTGGCCTTGATCACACTATATACGCCTCTTTTGTTCTTGATCACTACCCAGCTATTTCCTGCTACAAAAATATTTCCCGTAGTCAAGATCAATATGGCGGCAATGAGGAAACCTTGTAACAAATCTTTGTTGTCAAATGGAATTGCAAGCCTATTAGGAATATGCTCGAGAAGGAACCGGGGCCAGAATTCACTAGGTTCTGCCGCCTTGGGCTGTTCAGCCTTGGGCTGTTCAGAAGGTATAGTAGGCTCTTTTGGAATTTCTTTCCTGTCAGATTCATCTGCGACCAACTCAAGGGGCGTTGATTCCGGAGGGACCTCAACCGTAGGTTTGGGGTTGGGGATCCCCTTAATCTGATTGATCTTAATTTCGGGAATTACTACCTTGTGTCCAAAAGGGCCAACCACAGCGACTGTGTCGGGATTTGTTTCTGATTGGGCTTTTTGTGCAAAACGGTCGATTTGTTTTGCAGATTGACCATGGCTTGCGGAATTCAGTGTCAGTACCAAAAACACTACCAAGCCCAACATTATTAGTTTAATTGTCCTCGGACTCCGCATATTCAAAATCCAAGCGCAATACGTAGCGCCAACGTAATCAGGCATCTGTCCATGACAAATCCTGACAGGCGGACTGAACTGTTTCCCGCATGACCTATCATGTTTAAAAGCATAAATTTATCCCATTAGTATCATAATGACATTGACGTGATTGAGTCAACAAAATTTTGTGGATTAGTTGAAAAATGGCTTGGAATTAATTCAGCGACAGCTACTTCTCTTGTCAATAATCGGCCGGATGTCTCTCAGAGTTGGCCATTCAGTTGAGGCTGTCTATTTACATGTAAATATGGCTCAGGTGAGGAACTAATGTAGAAATTACGCAAGACAGGTATATTTGGAAACTGCGTTTCCATGAATAGACTTATAATATTTATATATTATAAATGTTAAGTAGATATACTCTATATATAAAATATCATTTTAAATTAATCTGATCTATTACTTAAAAACAACTTGACAACAACTCAATACCATGTTTCTTAATCGGCCAGACTTTAACCTCTAATCCTTCCAGTACGCCCGTTTGTAATTAACGGGCTTTTTTTATTTATAGAAACTTTTTGTCCAAATACCCAGATTCCCCAACAATTTTCAGTTGGCGCGCCTTCGGGGACACCAAGTTTGGTGGCGATGGTCCTTTTTGTTTCGAGACCCCATCTTTTTATGGGACTGCGAGTGTGTTGGTCTATTTGCAGATAACGGTGAGAGCTGGAATATAATAAACTTGCCTTGTCTGATCTATATAACCCTTTATGCCTTGTCCATTCATAACTTTTTGTAACACTCTCACTTTTTGCCCCCCTGACACTCCTTTAACCATACCCCTTGATAACAACTCACCCAATTCGTCCGTCAAGTCACCGCCGCGTAGAAAATATTGGAGCACACTCTCGCATGTGAAGGCTAAGGTCCCGTTTGGTTGAACCCTACACTCTGAAAAGCATGTGCCAGGGTCGCAAAGGCACAACAATGCAAACGTTATGAGAAGCCTTCTCATGTCTACTCCTGAGGTAAATGACGTAGTGTTTGTGAGAAAAAATACCAACTACTATTTACAAGTTCCAGTTGTCAAAGCAAGATTTATTTGGACAGATTTATCAGACTGCTGTAGGCGGCAAATTTAATGTCCCGGTTAATGGACAAGGTTTTGCTGAACCCTGCGTCCTGGATTAATTCACGAGGCGCTCTTAATCAATATAGGAGGAAGTTGTGAATTCTGCGGACCGCATGACCGTGGATACTGACGTGCTTGTAGGAAAGCCGAATACAAAAAGTTTTCGAATCACTGTTTACTACAATGCGATATCAAGAGTCTGATTCTTGATATATGCGCGGAGAAAAAACCACTAGATGCTACTCATTTCTACACATTAAGCCTACTAGAATCTCACAATCAAAAATGGCGCTTTGTGACCGCATTTTTTATGTTTTTGTCCAAGCCTGATATATAAGTCTCTTTTCTCAACAAATTTCACGTAGCAAGTACCTACGATAAGGCTGAGACAAAACATGGTTAAACCCATGGTGATTGAGCCTAGAATAGTACCCACTCCAAAACAATAAATTATACATCCAAGTAACAAAGGGTTCCCACATCTAAACTTGAACCCCTGGATCGTCGATTCTTTAGTAGAGGTATCAGGATCTGATGCGCGATGCGACGTTTGACGCTGTGATATGATGGCCCAAATTACTGTGTAAAACCCTAGAGCAAGGCTAAAGATACCAAACACCATGTGTAACAGCCTGAATCGATGGGTCAAAAAATATGCCTCGATTCCACTACTGACCAATAACAAAAGGAGAGGAACTACCACCAGGAGAAGCGCCATTACAAATAAGATGGTGAATAATCTGTAGGAATTAACCAATACCTTAAATGTAATCTCCACCATTTCTCCGGCGACTTTTTCATGGGCCATGGTTTTATACCTTCATTCTATTACCAAATTGTCTTTCTAAAGTTTCCAAATCCTATCACTTCAATTTGCGAGAGAATGCTCCTCGTCCTGTCGACATACCTGGCTGTAATGTTGTGAGTTCTGGCAATTTCAAGAAAATTTTTCAGAAGTATGCCTCCATCTGGCCTTGAATTCTCAAAATATTCCGTATGGGCTTGAACACCGTATGCGGGCCTGTCAAGATGTCGGATAATTTGATACGGACAAAGTTCATTTAGCCCTAGGGCAATAAAACCCTTGGGTAGTCTCTTAACCTCATCATAGTGGCTTTCAAGAAGATTCAGGGATTTGCCCAGACCTGAAAAAAGTGGATCTTTATGAAGGATGTGAATATCGCGCCGGCCCCTTTCTGTCGGATTATGTCCGTATGGAAAGCAGTCATCCTCTCCGCCACGTATTGGCCCTACCTTTCCGCCAAAAGCCATGGCGAGCGCCTGGTGGCCGCCGCAAATCCCTAATACCGGTATATCCATATCTTCTATAATGACGGTCAAGTCTTTTAAAAAATTGGCAAGATCTACCCCATTCTTTCCCCTGTAATTGCACCATGGTATGCCATTGGGGCTTAAGACAAGAAAGGCGGGACGAAGTAATTTCATATTTTCAATTGTAATCTCCGCGTATGGTAACACTATTCCACCGTCGCCGGCGCCAAGACGCTTCAAAGTTTCCCGGACCTTTATCGCCTGTCTTGATGTCCTGCCTGTGAACATGTTGACCACGATCCAGAATGGAGTCGCATTTACAATCTCCGAATTCCCAGGTGTTTGAGCAATAGACGCAGGCTGTCTAATCTGGTCGGATCGACACGTGGAATAGTCAAACGCCAAAACAATGTTCAGCCCCAACAGAAATATGATGAGCGCTTTTCTCATGAAATTGTCTTCTCACTCCCAGATGAAGAATGATAAAAACGTGACCTGATAATTTCCGTGCCAGTATTCAATAAAAGCCCTAAATTCCAATTATCTAATTCGCCCCGGACACATGAATAAAAGATCCTTTAGAGAGCCCTATTTCTCGTAAAAGACGAAGAAATCTTTAGCGTATCCCTTATCATATCGGTTCAATGTGTAATCAAGCTGGTCCGGAGAGAGTTTATCTCGTTTTACAATTTTATCGTTTTCATCCCTGAAATAGAAATTGCATACTACATTATGAATGTTTGCGTCAGCGTGAATGGCCCGTTTGCACCCTGCAAGAGCTAAGGCTCTGGCAAGGTCTTTAGTGCTGACATGATGCCCCATTACGAATACAAGATTTCCGTCGTCCCTCACGCCGAAGGCGGTCCGATTAGCCAGAAACCAGTTTGCCCTTTCCATCGTGCTGGCGCCTCCCGTATCAATCAATCGACCGCCCAAACCTATTTCAGAATCAACGACTTTTCCTAGTTCCAAAACATTCTCAACGACCTTACCGTTCTTCAGAATAAGATGGCTCAATTGCCGGGCGTCTTTAACGATTGACAATGGAATCTCCGCGTTCCATTCAAGAACATCTACTGAGTCATCGGTGTACACAACCATAGTAGCCATCCCGGGCGCCATTGGATAGACAACCTTGCCTCTGACTATCGCTCCACCCCCTTTGGAATGTTGTTGCATCCACATGGCATTGGTTATCGCCACTATTTTTGAGAGACTTTCCTTCTGTGAAATATTCGAAACTTTGTATATGCCTGGTTCAGATCGGCCAATGAAGAGTCGTGGTTTGAGGCGGCTCATGTCAAAAACGGCCATGTAAACAACAGTGTTTGGAAATTCCACACTGGGACGGTAAACCGTTTTGTATATCAGCGGTTTGCCATCTTCACCGACAGGGGTGTCGTCGCTCACCCAGATCCCTTCTCCATCAATCCTGGGCGACGTGTAGAGTGGTGGTATATCGTTCACGACCATTGCGTTTGTAGTGGAAACGGAAGGTTCCTGATCTTGGCGCCCTGTGAAGTTCTCACCGCTCTCCGTTTGCAGTTCATCCGTTTCGCATGTGGTTGTCAAACTCGGACAACACTCAGGCGGGACCCAGTTCAGGACCGATGAGAGCCAATCAGGGATGGCGCCGAAGTCAGGAAAATGTTCTACCAAACCCCGATTTTCATTTTGCGGTTCAACTCTTGCCAGGTCATATGACAATGTATTGATTTCAGTGGCCGGAACCACATTTGACGCAATTAGAAAGACTAATACAAATAATGTTGTTTTTACAAAGATGAACACTCTCTGATACATCAGACCACTCCCCTTGAATTAACCAAAACTCAATAAGAAATAAGTGCGTTAGGAATTTCGAAAAATGTTGAGGTTAAGAACACGCCCCATCCACAACGCCAGTTAAAGTAGTATTGTGGAAAAAACACTACACCCTCAATTTTTAATCTACCTAATGACTATAAATAAAGTCAAATAAAAAATGGGGTTCGGCGCCAAAAAAAAAACGGATTTTATTCAGGGCATTATTACCTGTACTCAAAGAAGTTATGGCCAGATAGCGGTTAATTGATTTTTACAACTTAATGATATCTATGAAGATGTTTGAAGAGGCCCCATAGGCGGCAAAGTTTCTATCGGGAAAATATTTTTCGTATCAGCCTTAATAGAAATGTCTGATAGGGTAGTGTTGTCAGGCCAGGCTCTTTTAGACGTAAAAGCCCCCATGGACCGTGAAATTAAATGCTAATATTGAAATTGGACGAGGGGAGGGCGACCGCGCCATGGCCTCTCAGCCTCCAGGTCGATCAAATCCCAATGCTTCTTAATCTATGTCAGCTCAACCAGTGATGATTAGTCCAGATTCAATCGCTTTTTGCATTGCATTTGTAGACGATACTGAATTGGGCTTACTAATGTTGCCCTATGTATCGTTCCACTTCGCTCCAATAACCCTTGTCATCCCTTATCTTTTTGCAGGAAAAGCAAAGGGGGGAGGAATCCGCTGAGTTTCTTGACTTCAGAGAGAGCTCGCGCAATACGGTTGGGCTGTCATCTACAACGAGTATCAGATTCTTTTCTCTCATAGTAGCGTAAATCCAATCCCTTATATCTCTTGGACACTTTCAATCCAATATGCCTGGCAATCGAATCATCAGCTTTCTGGTGTAGTAAGGTTTTTGAAAGTCCCGACTAGGTCTTGGTTTTACTCCTCATCGATAATCTTCCGGATCTTCTCAAGGAGTTCCGCCGTTTCAAACGGTTTACCGACAAAGCCTTTGGCCCCTGAATCCAATACCTCTCCAATCTCGCCATTCTGAGTGAATCCACTTACCACAAGCGCCCTAACTTTAGGATCCATTGTCAACAAGGCCCTAAGGCATTCTTTGCCCCCCATCCCCGGCATGAACAAATCCAGAATGACAAGTGATATGATTTCTCGCTTTAAACTATATATCTCAAGCGCTTCAATACCGTTTGACGCCATAATCACACGATAACCGTACTGAAGTAGCATTTGCTCGGCAACACACCGAACACTTTCATCATCATCCACCAGGAGAATGGTTTCTGTCCCCCCTTTCGGGATGACCAAATCCATCGGCTTGTCGGGTTTGACATCAGAATCCATCGCAGGGAAATATATGTTGAACGTTGCGCCCGCTCCAGGTTCACTATAACACGTGATATGCCCACCATGCTGTTTGACGATCCCGTAAACCATGGACAGACCGAGCCCTGTCCCTATGCCCGGCCCTTTGGTGGTAAAGAATGGTTCGAAAATTCGTTCCAATGTCTTTCTGTCAATCCCGTGACCTGTGTCGGATACACTAAGCAAAACGTGGGGGCCTGGTGTGGCTTCCACATGATCTAAGCAGTAAGCCCGATCAAGGTTAACGGTTTGAGTCTCAATCGTCAGGTTGCCGCCTCCCGGCATGGCATGGTCGGCATTTACCGCAAGATTCATAACAATCTGCTCAATTTGGGATGGGTCGGCATTTATTAAGGTTGGTTTACTTGAAAGCTTGAGTTCAATTTTAGTCATCTTCGGAATGGCTCGGCGCAGCAGTTCACTGGTTTGCGTGATTTTGTCATTTAGATTTAAAGGCTCCACGCTGCTTTCGGTCTTTCTTGCGAATGTGAGCAACTGCCTAACCAAATCAGCTCCATTCAAAGCAACCTTATTGATAGATTTAATTCCTCGACTAAATTGATCTGGCAAAGCAGGATTCATGAGCATGAGTTCCGAGTATCCCAATATAACCTGTAGTATATTGTTGAAGTCATGGGCAATCCCACCCGCCAGCGTACCGATCGCCTCCATTTTCTGGGCTCTCATGAGTTGGTCCCGCAGGTTTCTTATCTCGGTGACATCCATTACAAAAGCCAGGATTGCCGGTTGTCCTTGATAATCAATTTTTTTGGGCCACAGAACCATGTCAAACAATTCGCCGTTTCTATTGATCCCCTCCACTTGGTAAGATGACCTGAAACTCCTACCCTCAATGTGTTTTTTGCAGCGTTCAATGAAGAGTCGTTGATGGCCCGGAGCTACAAACCGGATGATCGGTTCCCCTAGAATCTGATCGTCACTTTCGCAGCCGAAGATCTTCAGAAGTTCCGGATTGGCGTAACGGTACTCGCCGTCCTGGAATATTGCGATTCCAACGGGAGATTGTTCTACCAATAGTCGCGTCTTCTTATCCGAGTCCCGTAACTGTTCCTCAATTTTCTTGCGCTCGGTTATGTCCAAGGCTATTGACAAAAGCAGTTGGCGGTCCTTTGTTTGTATCAATTCACCGTTATAGATGCAGTGGATTTGTCTTTTGTCCTTGGCGAGAAGCTTGAGGTCCATCCCGGTGACGTTCCCGTGGGCCTGCAGCTCTTCAATTAACCGCATTCGATCTTCTGGCGTAATCCAGCCCAAGTCGACCGATGTTTTTCCGAGAGACTCCGCGCGACCAAATCCTGATACCTCGCAAAATTTGTCATTAACATCAAGGAAAGCTCCGTCATCCAGATTGCTAAGGGTCATTAATGCTGGAGCGAAGTGAAAAACTTTAGCAAACTTTTCCTCACTCTTTTGCAAATCATCTTCGAATCGCTTACGCTCGGTGATATCCCTTGCAATGTGCAGAATATGCTCTACTCCATTGAGCACGACAATTGCGGCTGAAATAAGTCCACACAGAATATCACCGTTCTTGGCAAGCAAACGAGCCTCAAAATTGCTAACTGCGCCATCAGCTCTAAGGCCTTCGATTAATTTCTTCCTGTCTTCAGGGTTCTCCCATATATTAATTTCCAACGATGTTTTTCCGATAACTTCCTCATCAGAGTAACCAAGAATCTCCCTGAAGCTTTCATTGACTGACACATATACGCCATCAGCAACACGAGTCATTGCCATAGCGTCGGGGCTCAAGAAAAATGCTTTGCTAAATTTGTCCTCACTTTGTCGTAGGGCTTCATATATTCGCTTGCGTTCAGTGATGTCAATGAGGGTTCCCCTGGCGCCCTCGAAGGTATTCTCCTTCATAATAGGTTTTGTGTGTGTCCGGACATGGTGGACCTGGCCAGATTTCCCCACTACACGATATTCCAGAGGATATTCGACCCCTTTAGTGAGTTCAGCAAATCTCTTGATCAACAAGCCTCTATCTTCCGGATGAACAAATTCCAGGAACGTCTTACCTACGAAATCTTCGGCTTCGTATCCAAACGCATTCCGGACAGCCGGACTGAGATAGGTCAGCGTCCCCCTTCCGTCGATTTCAAAGATAACGTCGCTAATCCTTTCCACAAGATTTCGATACTTCTCTTCACTCTCACGCAGCGCATCCGCAGCCATCCTGGACTCGATCAGCGTCTTACTTAGCTTTAGGTTACTGTGGCTAAGATGGCCTATCATCGATGCCAATTTCGAGTAAAACCTCATCAAGTCTGCAGTTTTCTCTTTACTCCACCTTAGAACTCTTTGAAGGGCAGCAAGGTATTCAGACTTGTCAAATCCGTACCGCTCGGCCTGTGCAGCGAACAAGTCTATATCAGGGGCTTCATCCTCAAACAGGAACTGTCCATAGAAAACATTGCCCACGTGTTTTCCTCCCATAAAGATGGGCGTAACAACGTCCCACATGTTATTTTTGCATTTATATAAGAGATACTCTCCTTCTCTAACGTTCTGTGTTAGATAGACATCACTTTCAAGACAATTCTTGAGAGTTTCCGGATGGACACGATGGAATTTTGTACAGATATCATGCCATCCATTAGCGACCAGAACGTTCCCTTTCAAGTCAAGAATGGCGATACCAATATTCGTGAGTTTATAAAAGTCATCCATGAGCGACTGGATTTGAGGAATATCGACGACCTTAGCAAATTCATCCTGCTCTGTTTCATTGTCAGGCGAAAGCATATTGGGGGGCTTTCCACTAAGATTCTTCTCAATCTCTCGTAATCCTTCACTTTGTCGAAGGATCTTTCCTGGACCTAAACTCTTACCCTCAGCAGCCTCGAATTCGGCCACCTTGTGTCGCATTTTGTTCAACTCATCGATAAGCTGTTCCTTGGTTTTGTCTTGGTCTTGCATGACGGGATACCTCGGAGTTGAAAACCATTGATATACTAAAACAGGATTTGGCCCTCGAATTAAGGTTTAATCACTGTCCAAAACGGAACACGCCTGGTTCAGCAGGTCCGTCATCGCAAAAGGCTTGTGCAAAAAACCCCTGACGAGAGGTCGGATCTCTTTGTGTAACTCATCTTCCGGCGCATAACCACTGGCAATCAAAACTTTTACCGACGGGTCAACCTTGAGCAGTTCCATAAGACAGTCTCTGCCCGACATTTCCGGCATGAGCAGATCCAGAACCACTAGAGATATTTCTTGTCTTCTGGAGCGATAGATATCCAGGGCTTCTCTTCCGTTGGTGGCCACTATGACATTGTAGCCGGCGCTTGTAAGAAACCTCTGCTCCAAAT
>DYRE01000053.1 GCA_020718965.1 Desulfomonile tiedjei | reverse complement strand
GCGAAATGACGACAGGCGCAAAGGAAGCTGCAATCGCTTTTGCCTTGATTTACGATGAGAGAAGAAACGCTATACCGTGGAGTATATGCAAAGTCCAGCACTTCAAGCGCCTTATCAATGTGAAGATCCCGAAATTTACCTGATTCGTCAGGACGGTCCCAATCATAAATTCTATACGTTATGTCAGAATTCTGTTGTATTTCCAATATGGTGAGCCCAGGTCCCAGGGCGTGAACGGATCCTGGAGGTATATAAAAAACTTGGCCCGGTTCAGGGTGAACCCGGTTCATTATGTCCTCGAATTTATGATCTGAAATACTGTCAACTATATTTTGTTTTGTCAGGCCCTGTTTCCAGCCCACAATGATGAAAGACTCAGGTTTGGATTCCAATACTATCCACATTTCTTCCTTTCCATTCGAATTCTCATGCTCAAGGGCATATTTGTCGTCGGGGTGGACCTGCACCGAAAGGGCCTTAGATGGAAAAAGATACTTAATGAGTAGAGGAAATGGTCGATTGACATACTCCCTGAGACGGTCCCCCAGGAGAGCCTCCTGAAATTCCTGAACCATTCCAGCCAGAGGCCACAGCTTATATTTTCCGTTTGTTATGACGCTGCCATCGTCGCCATCGTAGGTTTCCCATAATTCCCCAATCCTGGGAAGGTCAGATATTTCCCTTTTCATGGCCCAACGAATTGAGTCGCTTCCCCATACTTTCATGAGGAAGATTCTGCTCAAGAATAGTGGATACAGTTTGCATCGAGTTTCCATGTTATATTCCTAAAAAAATACTGCGGGAAAATGAACTCAGTTGGCTGACAACGACATTGAAAAGTGAAAGTATGATCCATAAAAAATTTGATTTCAAGATATCTTTGTTTTTCATTTTACCGTGTGATGATTAAGATCATTTCCACGCTAATTAGATAACCCAGTAACCAACTAATATTGTTGCTATTTAGTGTCAATGTATGGGTTGAATTAGCGTGGACTATTTGTGCGTTTCATGTTGACAGGTGATCACTTCAAGACTAACCTGTCAATTCTAGATTAATTCAGGAGGTCCTTCGCATGAGGTGGAGATTCAGACTGATATTAGGCGTGATTCTGGGTTTGCTTATGGTTTCTTTGAGCCTGGCCGATCTCGATGAGATCAAGGCAAGAGGATATTTGAGACACATTGGGGTCCCTTACGCCAACTTTGTTACAGGGGATGGAGAAGGCCTGGATACCGAGATACTCAAGCTTTACGCCAAGAGTATAGGAGTGAAATACCAGTACGTGAAGTCGGATTGGGACAACGTAATTGGAGATCTATCCGGCAAAAAGGTCAAGGTTAAGGATGGAAAGCCGGAAGTAATTGAAAATGTTCCTGTTAAAGGTGATGTCATTGGAAACGGATTAACCGTTATCCCATGGCGTCAGGAAATTATTGACTATTCAACCCCGTATTTTCCTAACATGATATGGGTTGTCGCCAGAGCTGACTCGCCGCTTCACCCGATTAAACCCTCCAAGGACCTGAAAAAGGATGTCGAAAACACACGGTCGCTCCTGAAGGGTAAAGATGTTCTTGGTATGAGGAACACCTGTGTAGACCCAAACCTTTACAATCTGGAAGACGTGCGACCTGTTTTCAAGGAAGGCCTTACTTTGAATGATCTGGCCGCCGTTCTAGTCAAAGGTGACGCTGAGATATCGATTCTGGACGTTCCTGATTCTCTGGTTGCTCTTAGCAAATTTCCTGGTAGGATAAAAATTCTCGGAGCCATAACGCAAAAACAGGACATGGCCTTTGGCGTTTCCAAGGATTCGCCAAAACTAAAGGAGTCTTTGAACCAATTCCTGGCGCAACTAAAAAGTAGCGGGAAATTAAGTGAATTGCTGCTAACTTACTATCCGGGTTTAGACAATTATTTTCCAGAAGTGACAGCGCGTTGAAAGATAAAATGAGGCAAACTTGTTGAGGATGGAATTAGACGAGGAAGGTGTTTTCAAGAAAAGGATCATAGCTTTTGTTGTGGTCCTAACTCTTCTGTTTGCATCCAACGGATATGTTCTATACCGTCTTTTCAAAACTTCTCAATCTCTGGTTGAGGCTCGCAAAGATACCTTTGTAAAAGAGTTCAAAGGCACTGCCGACGTTTTGGACGAATATCTCGGCCAAAGAATGACGAACCTCAGCACGCTAATAAATAGCTCAGTTATATCTACTTATTATCACAACCAGGCGTTGGGCATGTCCAGGGAATACGGTCTTACTGTGTCCTTGAATGACATGCAGGACCAGTTCAGGGGATTAAAGGACTCAACCGTTGAGCAGGGGCAACCAGCTTTTTCATGGATAGCCTACTTTGACAAGGGTGAGAATGACGTCATAGTGAAAACCGGACCACTGGAAGGGGTGGATGATCTTTCCAACCTGGTGTCCAGATTAGATAGCGGCGATTCAGGGTCTCTGATTGCGGTAAAGGGCTCGGCCGCCAATGGCCGCTGCTCGCTTTTCCTTTATGGGCATGTTCGGTACAGGGGGGAGGTCAAGGGATACGTGATCATGAAACTGGCGAGTTCGACGATCCGTAAGAGACTCGCTGACGCTCATGCGGCGCTGGATAATTTTACGGCCATAATAAGTCCAGCCGGAAAAGTTTTGGTAGGCCCTGATTCTCTTCTCGAAACCAACGTAAAGTCTTTGCTTGGATTACCGGCGGAACTGCCGAATTATGTATTGTACGAATCCGTAAAGCCTTCAGACTATTCCCTGCCAAACCTTATGGTTGCTACGCGAAAGATCTCTGAAAGCGATCTTTACCTCGTCACCGCTGTCCCGAGGTCCCGGTACTTTGCAGGGCATTCCCAGTTCCTCTGGATAATGGTGGTAATAAGTCTCATGGGCAGCCTTACACTGATTGTGATACTGATGCTCAAGGGATTAGGCGATCGGCAAGCTATGTTCAGGCAACTCCATGAAGCTCACGACACGCTTGAAACCAGGGTGCGCGAGAGAACAGAAGAGCTGGCTGTAAAGAACAAAGAACTTTCGGATGAGGTTATTGATCGCAAGAGGGCGGAAGAGGCCTTACGTCAGAGCGAAGAACGATACAGGCAGTTTGTGGAAAAAGCCTCAGACATTATTTACCGAACGGATATGACGGGGGTTTTCACATACATTAACGAAGTTGGAACAAGAGTAACCGGGTTCTCGGAGGATGAGATTCTGGGTAAGAGCTATCTTGCTCCAATTCTTCCCGAGTACAGGGCAAAAGCAAAGGCTATATATGAAAATCAAGCCAGGAATAGAACACCGAACACTTATTTTGAGGCTCCAATCAGAACGGCCAGCGGAGATGCGGTGTGGATCGGCCAAAATGTTCAATTACTTCTCGAAGGGGAGAAAATAGTTGGTTTTCAAGCCATTGCCAGGGACATAAGTGATTTGAAGATAACGATGGACAAGCTGCAAGAATCCAACGCTTTTCAGACAAAAATATTGAGAACGGCTGCTACCGCTATTTTTGTAGTCGATATAAATAGAAAAATCGTTAGTGTTAACGACGAATTTACCCGAATCACCGGGTTGCGTGAAAATGAAGTGGTGGGGAACTTATGTACTGAGTTCTGTGATGAGCCATGTCTGACGAGGTGCGGCCTTTTCGAGGATTATCCGAAGGAACCCATACTGAGAAAACAATGTAAGCTTAGATCAAAAGATGGGAGGGTATTAACTGTCCTCAAGAACGCTGATTTAACCATTGATGATCGGGGTAACGTGACAGGGGGTATCGAGTCATTCATAGATATCACTGAACTGATAAGCGCAATGGAGAGAGCCGAGGCTGCAAGTGTAGCCAAAAGCGAATTCCTGGCCAACATGAGCCATGAAATCAGGACACCAATGAATGGGATCATAGGAATGACGGAAGTGGTGATGAACACGCCTGTCACTAACGAACAACGGGAATACCTCCAGGCAGTTCTGTCGTCGGCTGATTCCATGATGCTGATTATCAACGATATTTTAGACTTTTCAAAAATCGAAGCAGGAAAATTTGAACTTAACTTGCTGGATTTCAACATTCGCGAGCAGCTCGAAGAAGTGGTAAACGTGCTTGCTGTGCGTCCGCAGAGGGAAAAAGACCTCGAAGTTTCGTGTCATGTGAGGCCGGAGGTCCCCGAAATGTTGGTAGGGGATCCAGCCAGACTGAGGCAGATTCTTACTAATCTGATCGGCAATGCGATCAAGTTTACACCTAAGGGATTTGTCACGTTGACAGTGGGCGCTATTAAACAGTCCGAGGATGAGGTGATCCTGAAATTTTCCATTGCCGATACTGGAATTGGAATTCCTGAGGAGAAACTAGAAAAAATATTCCAGCCGTTTGAGCAGGTCGACGCTTCAACGACTCGTAGATACGGTGGCACAGGGCTTGGGCTTGCAATAGTTTCACGGCTTATCGAAATGATGAATGGAGAAGTTTGGGTGGAAAGTGAAATGGGAAAGGGAAGCGTTTTTCATTTCACGGCCGTGTTGCGCCCATCTCTGAAAAAGGCCACAAAGAAAGAGCCTGATGAATTAGCAGGGCTGAAAGATCTTCGTGTCCTCATTGTTGATGATAATCCTACTAACAGACTCATCTTGACCGAAACACTTTCTTACTGGGAAATGATTCCTTTCGAAGCAGTCGACGCCAGGGAAGCCATAGCAATTCTTGAGAAGGCGAGGGATGAAAATGTTTTATTTGACCTGATGCTTTTGGACGTGCAAATGCCTGGGATGGATGGATACCAGCTTCTGGAATACCTGTGCCGAAATCCTGGTGTTTATCAGGGGCCTACAATAATTATGACTTCAGCGCACGCTTCCGATGATGGAGACAAGTGCAAGGAACTGGGCGTGGCGGGCTATTTGACAAAACCAGTGAAGCATTCTCAGTTGCTCCATGAGATAAGTGTGGCTCTGGGTGACAAAAGTGGAAGGAAATCGCGTTTCGTAAGGACAGAAAAGCCCAGTATGGATTCCCAACCGAAGCGCAGCCTGAAAATCCTGTTGGCCGAGGACAACCCGGTCAATCAGAAACTCATGATTCTCATGCTGAAGAAAATTGGGCACTCGGTTGTCTCTGTATCCAACGGGAGGAAGGCTGTTGAGGCTTCCAAAGCACAGGAATTTGATCTGATACTGATGGATGTTCAAATGCCGGAAATGGATGGTTTTGAAGCCACTGCGATGATTAGGGGACACCAGAAAATCACGGGAACGTTTACGCCCATAGTAGCCCTGACGGCGCACGCGCTCAAAGGGGATAGGGAAAAGTGCCTTTCGGCTGGCATGGATGATTACATCACCAAACCGATACAATCAGGGGAATTATTAAGAATCATGAATTCACTGGCCCATTACAGGGAAAATTGTTCCTGTGAAAATAGAAATGATTTCTAATGATCATGAACAATGTTTTTGAGTTTGAAGCAGAATCGGTTCGAATGCAGATACGTTGATTTCGGAAAATAATATGGAAAAACATGATCTTCAGCAGGTTATCGATCGTTGTGGTAAAGACTACGTCGCCAAAAGGCTCCAGATTCAAGTCGAGCATTCAGCTCAAGCTTTGGGCCCTGGCCTGGGGGGATTTCATTTTGAGAATCTCGAATGGCTTCTGAATGCCTTTGGTTGGATTGTCAAACTCTTCAGAGGATGGGACAAGGGTTTTTCGAACATTAAAGACCACAAAATAGTTTTTAACCGGGTTGTTGTTCGTAACCTTCCTGAGGCTCTCAATGGATTTAAGGTCCTTCATCTATCTGATCTGCATCTGGATGTTTCCGAGGGAATGGGCGCTCACATAGGACGTTTATGTTCAACACTGAATTGCGATGTGGCGCTGATCACAGGTGACTACAGATTCCACACTCATGGAAACTATTACCCTGTATTCAGGGAGATTGAGCTGCTATCCAAGAACCTGAATTGTGAATACGGGTGCTACGGAATTCTCGGGAATCACGATTTTCTGGAGTTTGTTCCCAAACTTGAAGCTCATGGAATTCGTATGCTGTTGAACGAGTCGGTATGTATAGAAAAGCGTGGAGAGCAAGTCTGGATAACAGGATTAGATGACGCTCATTTCTATGGTCTTCACGACTATGAGAAGGGATTTGCTAAAGTTCCTGGTAACGCCTTTAAGATACTAATGATTCATTCCCCGGAAACCCTTGAACAAGCTTACAACCATGGAGTGGACTTTGTGGTTTCGGGTCATACCCACGGAGGACAAATGTGCCTGCCGGGTGGTAGACCAGTATGGCTCAATGCGAGTTGCAAGAAAAAATATTGCAGGGGACCATGGGTGTACAAGGGAATGCCAGGTTACACTTCACTGGGAACTGGAAGTTCTGGGCTTCCACTCAGGTTCAACTGCCCACCGGAAATAGTCGTCCATTACATGGTGAGAGACGACTCATTCTAAAAATGATATTTCATGATTCGAATACGCAAACTAACTACCGATATGCAGGCCTTCCGAAGATGATCCTCTTGAGATAGTGACCTACGAGTTTCATGTCGTAACCCGGGCAGCCCATGATCGAATAAACCGCCTCAGCGGAATAAAGTTCTTCTTTGGTAGGATGTGAACCGTAACGCACGAAAGCTTCCGTGATGATACCCAGCTTTGATCTCAGGTATAGAGTTTTCCAATCTTCTTCCAAATTCATGATCTCTGAACGACTTCTTGGAGATGTTCCCACGAAACGCAATTCTCCTCTGGCTACATTGATCAAGGATGGCAGAAAGCTATAGAAAAGCTCGGCAGCGTATTGACCTACGGTGGAGTTTTGTTGGGAAACGTTGGGAAATGGTCGAAAACTTATGAGTTGCAAGGTCTTCCAAAGATATTCATCGGACGGGGCGGGTAATCTTACCACTTCTTTTGTGAAAAAAACTGGGCCCCTTCTAAATAATCTCAGATATAGAGCAAATACCAGTAGAAGGGGGCCAAGAATCAACAGCAGCGAAATGCCGATAGTCCTTGAAGCAAGACCTTCAATCCGGTGTTTTGCATGTTTGCCTGTCAGACCTCCAAGGATGAAGGAATCAGTTACGCAAACTTCGGCTCCAATCCGAACATTGAACATCCAGTTTTTGTCCACCACAACCTCATTTAGATCCAATTTTTCGCCTATGTAGGTATTGGGAGAGATTACGGCGTCCCTTACTCTGGATTCTTCATCCACTATACAATTTTTACTTATTACCGCAAATGGACCGAGCTTTGTGTTGGCGCCCAAGTGACTGTTGTCTCCAATAAAAACTGGAGGAGAGAGCTTTGCCGAGTGGTGTAATGTTGCGTTACGGGCAACCCAGACCCCGGTGGTGAGTTCTCTTGCTTCTGGATTACAGTTCCTGAATTGTCCTGCTAGAAACATTCGATTGGAATCAAGGAGACCCCGGTATGTTCTTATATCAAGCGCTCTGGGGACTTCGACTAACTGAACCGGGCTTTGAACTAAGCCAAAAAGTAGCGACTCAAGATCCTGCTCATTTAATCCCATTGGCAGTTCTGCAAGAAACGCCGGCGATACTAAAGCCCAACCGGACCACCTGCAAGCGCATAAAGGTTTTCCCGAATTGTCATTAGTTCCAGGGAGGCAAAAAACAACTGGGGCGCTTTTTTCGTTAAACCTTGGTATAAAAGACTTTATGTCCACATCTGGCAGACGGTCAGCGTGAGCCAGAAGGATTGGACCTGGCCTGTGGCTAAAACTAACACACCTGAGAATGTCATAGGGTTTGGCTGGATCTTTGGCAAGATGAAACGTGAACCGACTGCCCCAATTCGAACCGTCGCCGAGGTTTTTTTCTATTTCTTCCGGGAGGTGACTCAGCACTATTGCTGATTCGTCTCCGCCTTGATCTATGATGAACTCCATCACGTGCCGAATGAACGGTTTGTCGACCAGAGGCAACATTGGGGTAGGCCATCGCTGGTTGATACCTTTTGTGGCAATCGAGATTCCATGTGAAATTAATATGGAAAACATAATGCTAAGAGTTCTCTCATTTTCCCGGGGAAAGTTTTTCCTTCAAGACCCTGAAAAGGAATAGGCAATTTCCAACAAGATATCGTTTCCATAAACGCCCAGGCTCCTGAATCATCCTGTAAAGCCATTCAAAGCCAATTTCTCTCATCCACAATGGAGCCCGCGGAAGACGACCCGAATAAAAATCAAAGAGTCCCCCTACTCCGATGGCTACCCTGGTTCCTAAGTCACCTATATGCTGACTGATCCAAACGTCCTGCCTGGGGGCTCCGAAGGCTACTAGCAGCAAATGAGCGCCAGATTCTCTGATGGTCTCAATAATTTTGCGCTCATCGTCAGGAGAGAAATATCCGTGGTGAAATCCGGCGACCTGAACTTCCTGGTGGTTCCTGGAGATCCAGTCTACCACGCCTTGTACCACTTCGGCCCTGGCCCCCAGCAAAAACAATTTTACGTCGGTTCCGGAGAGACGTTCACATAAAATTGGGAACATATCCGTACCGTTGACATTTTGAGCTATGTTTCGAGACAATAGCTTCCCTGCCAGTTTAAGGCCTACTCCATCGGCCAGGCAAAGATCGGCGTTTTTTAGGATTTCAAGGTAGGAGGCATTTTTATAAGCAATATTTGCGCAATCTGCGTTGACGAAGCACACCTGTTTTGAGTCTGGTCCTTTTAGCCATTTCAGAATGGTGTCTACGGCCTCGTCCATGGTAAGATTGTCTATTGGAATCCCCAATAATGTCAGCTTGTCGTCGGATGAGGGGGCTGTATTTCCCAGGAGTATTGCCGGAATGGCTCTCAGGAGAATTCCAATGTCTGTGAACAATCCATGGTTATCGACGTATTCCAGATCTACAGATAGCTCTGATCCATAATTGATGTTCGCCCTCCGGCGTATCCACCATAGGGAAATCAGTCCTGGCCTAACTTCATGGCGTCTTCTCATTCCTTTATCTTTGAGATCAACTTCTCCAGGAGACATTGGACGAGGTCCGACAAAGGACATGTTTCCCTTGATAATGTTAATTAGAATGGGAACATTGGTCAGGCCAAGTTTCCCGACAAGATTTCCCGCCCTGGCGCGATCAACCTTAAAGGACAACTCGTTATAAGAAACGCAGTCTTTTCCAATTCGTAGTCTGTGATGAAACGAAAAGCCGGAAATTACAAACCCTATCGCAATGATTGGAGAGAGAACTACAAAGAGAGAAAACGCCAGGATGAGGTCAAAACATCTTTTTGAAATGGGGGTAAGTTTCATTTTAACAAACCAGCACGCTGAGCGAAAATATCTCCTCAGTTTTTTTCGAAGCGGTCCAGACCTGGAATAATCATTATAAAAAGTTTCTATTTCTTTGTCTCTTGAGCGGTCTTGTCCGCTATCGTCTTTCATCGCCCATCATCCTCTTGTCAACTGAAACTTTCCGGTTGGATCCACTCGTCGGAGAGTCCATTAAAAGAAAATAATATTGAATAGTTATCCTGAACAAAACATTTTATTCATTCACATCAAATAAAGGCGCTTCGTCAGGTCAAATGCTTCCCAACACACGGAATGCTACTAATTACTGTTTCCGCCGAATGTTCAACAGGGTCTGTTCCACGAACCAGGATGTCGGCAAAATGTCGCGTGGGAAGAACATATCTCTGGGTCATCGGCTTGACTGTAGTTTGATATTGCTCGACCACAGATTGTTCAGTTCTCCCTCTTTCCCTTACATCCCTTTCAAGTCTTCTGGCCAGGGACTCAGCTTCTGTAAGAAATATAAAAACCTTAGTATCCAATAAATGACGAATTTCTTCCCAATATAATACAAAAAGCCCTTCTACTATAATAATATCCCCAGGGGTGATTTGGATTGCGTGGGGGCTTCTTGTGTGCGTGGAGAAATCATATACCGGTCTTAGAATACCGCTTCCACTTGCGAGTGACTCAAGGTCACGGCGCAGCAAATCCATTTCCAGCGCCTCAGGGATATCGAAATTCCGTTTCTCCCTTTCGGAAGGAGGTAGTTCGGACAGATCTCGGTAATACCAATCACAAGAGATTATAGAAATGGTTTTACCGGTTAGCCCATCCCTTATTCTTTTTGCGAGACTGGACTTTCCCGAGCATGTGGTCCCTGATATACCGATGATGTGCGGGGCTCTACTGTTCAAGAGTTCTCCTTATAAACCTGATTTATGACATCAAGAGTCGTTCGGGCGGCGCTGGACCAACTGAATAGAGCGCTTCTTTCAAGGCCTTTCTGAACCAATTCTCTTCGAAGGTCGTCATTCACCAGTATTTTTTCCATGCTGCGACAAATATCATCTTCATCATGAGGGTCAAACAGGAGCGCAGCGTCACCAGCCACTTCCGGCATAGAAGAGACATTGGAACACAACGCCGGTGTGCCGCACGCCATTGCCTCGAGAATCGGCATTCCAAATCCCTCATAGAGAGATGG
>DYRE01000052.1 GCA_020718965.1 Desulfomonile tiedjei | reverse complement strand
CATGATGAGACGGAGCCCACAATTCATAAAATTTCTCATGGCATTTGCGGCAGCTATGTGAGCCGGCAAAACCTTCGGAGTCTTTAACAGATGAGGTTTGAGCGTATTCCGCTAACGTGGCCGATTGCTGAATCCAAATACATAAAGCTATGACTAAAACTGAGCGGACAAATATTCCGAATCTCAATTTTTTCATGGACCCTCCAGAAGAAAACCTGCATGGAGCAACAAAAATGTCGTTGATTCGATAGAAGTAAGCTCTTTTTGACTACAACATCAGAATAAATTGTCAATTGTTTCCAACTGAAGGAAGCGTTGAGTCAAGTTGGGTTCTTTCAAGGATATCTGGAAAAGTTGTTCTAAGGTTCTTTTTGCCGGTGACTACATCTACACGTTTTACACCGTCTGTTTCAATAGTTATTGCGCCGTCTCTTCCAGTCCAGAACACTTTGGCGCCTGTTGCGTTTAAGCGATCTATGACTTCTCGCGCCGCTAGCCCTCGCTGCGCTGGATAATCCGCTGATATTACGGCAATCTTGGGGCTGATTTCAGATAGAATTTCTTGCGATGACGCGCCCGTTTTTCCTCCATGGTGCGCAACTTTCAGCACGGTGGAACCTAGTTTGACCCGAGACCCAAGGAGTTCCCGTTCCCCCTCTTTTTCTAAATCACCAGTGAATAGAAGAGAGAAATTTCTGTAGATTATATGGGTTACCACTGATTCATCATTAGATTTGCGTTTGGTTGAGTTGTCTCGAATGAGGTGAGGATGAAGAAAATTTATTGATACTTCACCGATCGAAAAATTTCTCGTCGATGAATTACAGGGATACACCGGAATTTTCTGTTGGTTGGCAATATCCCGTAATTCCAGAATAATAGGGTTGACCTTATTTGACTGGTTTATAAAAAGAAACCCCGGTTTGAAGTTCTTGATTGTTGTGAGGGTTCCCCCGATATGGTCGGCGTCAGAATGACTTATCATAATTGTGTCTAGACTGCTAATGGCTTGCCACAACAAGAATGGAACAACGATTGATTGACCGGAATCGAAATATGGGGTTCTTGGTCCTGTGTCAATCAGGAAACCGTTTGCCCCTGGCGGTCGTACATATGCGGCGTCACCATTGCCCACATTCAGAAAAACTACCTCAAGTTTTTCGGAATGATTCTGGATCGTTTGCCCTATGAACATAAAAGCGATGAATATTACCCAGCTTGAAGCAACGATTAATCCGGCATGTTTCCTCGGTCTTAAAAGGTAATAGAATGTAACTATCGTTGTAGCGCATGAGATGAAGAAACCGGGATATCCGAGATTCGGGAACTTAAGGGCTGAAAAGGGTAAATTCTCCGTGAAAACAGCGATCTTGATGACCAGCCATACAAAAAAATCCGCGGGAACCATCAGGATTCTGCCAATGGCCGGATCTAAAGATCCTACAAATGCGGACACAAGACCAAGGGAAAGGCCAAGAGTGAGAGGAAGGTCTGCGGCCAAGTTGGCGGGCAATGAGTATATTGGAACGCGATGAAAGAGGTGGATAATAAGGGGCATTATGGCAATTGTCGCCGCTAGTGAGCAAATGAGCAACGCCATGAGTGGTCGCGCTACGTAATAAAATGGCTTCAAAGCACTTTGTAATAATCCATTGGCCTCATGGCTCAAGTCAGATCGACTTCCGGAGAACGATACCAGCCGAGTATATGTTGAAGTCCGAATGATCAGCAATATTCCGGTTACCGCTGCAAAGGAGAGTTGAAAACTGGGAGTAAAAATCGACAATGGGTAAAACAGAAGAATGACCAGCGCCGCTACGACCAGGCTGTTCATTGAATCCCATCTTCGTTCTGAAAGCACCGCTGCGGCTAGAGTCACGCCAACTATACCAGCTCTCATTGCGGGGGGCTTCAAACCAACCAGCAGGCAGTAAATTGCAACTGTCGGAATACAGAACAGCGCCGCTATTTTTTGCAAGGGAACCCAGAGTAAAAGGTTAGGACACAACCGTACCGCCGATTTCACAACAAACAAGGTCATTGCTGCAACAATAGTCACGTGCGAACCCGAGGCGGAAAGCATATGAATGAGACCACTTCGGGAGAATGCACGATTCATTTCGCTGTCAATCTCAGCGCGATCCCCGAGTATTATCCCCTTATGAATTGCCTTTACTGACGGCGCATCGTGCACGTCAAAGAAAAAACAGGAATTTTCTTCGATAAAACTGAACATAGCTTGCCGGAGATTTGAAATTAGAGCCATGATGGAAAACCCGGAACCAGATTTTAGGACAGCCACAGTATCCGGTCCTCTGGCGCTTGCCAGCCAGGATATTCCCTCACTCTTGCAGTCGATTTCCCAGTCGTATTCCCCGGGATTTCCTCGATTTACCGGAGTTTTGACGCTTGACCGGAAAGAGATTCTGTCTCCTGGAGCAAGTAGAGACGAGTTATCCCTGAGGTTGAACCGGCCATAACCAGGTAGGCGCTCTTCACCTTCGACTATTACGCCGTATTGAAGTAGTATAATCCTGTGGGAGTGACTGCCGGAGATAACGCGCGCCACTGTAGCTTGTATGACAGTCTTGTTTAA
The DNA here is from genome assembly GCA_020718965.1 of Desulfomonile tiedjei. GTDB lineage: Bacteria > Desulfobacterota > Desulfomonilia > Desulfomonilales > Desulfomonilaceae > CAJBEZ01. The sequence continues at coordinate 7,935 of DYRE01000052.1, read as the reverse complement.
TGATGATGCGCACTGACGGGTCTCAGAGAATGGATAGCTGGACAGAAGCAATCCCGAACACGTAAATGCCAGCAACAGGCATGTGGATGCCAATGCCGGACGTTTAAAGACCACCGACATTATGGAGAAGGCCAAAACAAGTGACATGAAAGAGATGTTTTTATAAATTGAGAATTCAAGACAGTTGGTTCCGATAATTATACCGACGGTAATCCCGATCAAGGCAATGGCGCCGGGCCGTATTCCCAATGATTCCCCTATGGACCGATGTTTTTGAGGCATTTCTTTTTTTCTGAGGAGAGCAAAAACAGTGTTAAATTAAAAAAATGAAAAAATACTTTAAGCGTTATTGAAAAATTTTCCCTGATCTGCTCTCGGATTTTGAATAAATCCTTGATCAGAATAGTTGGTAATGATAATCGAAATGTAACGATTTGGCACGGAGAAATAACGGGGTATATGAAAATCGTTGAACTCTATCGAATATCAACCACTTTTATGGGCTAGTATATCCTGGTTGAGTAATTGGGGCTGATCAGGCCAAGACCGACTTCGAATATCGAGAGTAGGTTCGTTAGTCATGGAATCTTTTGGATCATATCTGAAGGCAATTAGAGAAGAACAGGGCAAGAGTCTGGAAGATATCTCCGAGAGAACTAAAATAGCCGTGACCAATTTGGATTTTCTTGAAAATGATCGTTATGACCTGTTACCTCCCATAGTGTTTGTGAAAGGTTTTTTGAAATCATACGCAAAACATCTCGGACTTGATCCTGAAGAAACAGTCGGTCGCCTGGATAATTTTCTTGGCCGGAAGGAAACTTCGGATTATCTCAAGGACGAACATCCAGTCGTAGAGGTCGAAAAATCTTATGGCATGGAATTGGTTCAAAACATCTGGTTTACTAGAATTCTCACAGCCGCAGGCTTTCTGTCGCTGCTAATATTGATAATGACAGGTGTCAGTCGATTATTCCTTGATGATGCGCCAACCGATCTTAGCGCTAATGGTAAGCATGCCTTTTCTACCAGCGCGCAAACAAGCCGCACCGAGAAATCGCAACCTTCTCTAACTGCCATTCAACCACCTCATGCCGGAAAAAAAGTTCTGGAGATAAAAGCCCTTGCTAACTCGTGGGTACGTGTGGAGTCGGATAGCGGTCCTGCGGAGGAAATGATCATGGCCCCAGGTGATGTTCAGGTTTTTACCGCAAGAGATGGTTTTAGAGTTATAACAGGAAACGCAGGGGGGATCAGAATGCGATTTGATGGCAGGGTTATGCCCATATTAGGGAAATCTAATCAGACAATGGCCTTGACTCTGCCATGATAAAGATCTAAGTCAATCACTAATCAGGAGCGTTGATGTCCCAGAACGAAATAAAGCTACTCTTAGTAGTTTATATAAGTAGTCAGGATGACTTGCAGTTCGTAGTAGAAGCTGAAGAATGGCATACGGTGCAGGACATTTTCAAGAAAACAGGCACTTCATTTCTAAGAGATTGGAACGGCAACTATGTGCTGGACCTTGATGAAATTCCGTGGAAGGCTTCTCCCGAAGAACTTAACTCTCTTAAAATTGTTGAAGGAAGAGTTATTGCTGTAATAGGATCAAAGTATAAAATATCCGAGTCCACAAAATTGTACAAAGACAAAGGATCTGTTTATGCGATAGAGAACGATGTGAAGGATCTTTTCAGTTAAAAATCCTTTACCTTGATGGGGGCATGATCAACTGTAATAATGCTATTGGCTCTTCTTCACCCAGAAATTGTAGTGTTAGAAACCATGAGACGAAACAGTCCCAGATTTAGGCAAAAGAAAAGGTTGGCTGCTACCAGGAGGCGACGCCGAGTGAGCGAAGCGTTTCGTTACTTTTGTGAAACTTCGGAAGAGTCCATTAATTCTTTACCCTGCGAAAAGTTCACCTTTCCAAGGCGAACTGAAAATTCCAGCGACTGATTCCACTACATGTCAGTAAAGCCATGGTCAGAATAATTGACTAAGAGGTCCCAGTTACCGGGCCTTTATTGTGTGGCTCTTTTAAACCAAGTCCTCCATCCTGATCACGTTAAAACTTCCCATATTGTTGAATCTGTCTTTATTGATTGTCAATCAGTTGACGTTGTTCCGGAATATATGAGTTCACTCATTCCGAAAGATTCAGGTTTTGAAGGAAATTTGCGACGTCTGAGAAACGAAAGGATATTGAAAGCCGCCTTGGTCAAAGCCGAGCAGTGGTTTTCGATTGGAGTCAGGGTCCGACTTGCAAGGCAAAATGAAAAGTTAAAATCGATTCTTGATTGTTGCGAGGTGGTATTCACATTCGGGGAAATTAGAATTCTGGAAAATACTCTGGCCATGATAGTCAATTCGCGTGTTAGCAGAAGGATCTCTCCTGACACACCCTGGGTGGTGAAAACTAAGTGGCTTGCCGGATACGCTGCTGAAAAAGGATGGACACTTGTTTCCAGTTGCGGGTCAATTCCTTACCTACTTGCAAGTTGGCTCGCAAAAGGGGGGCCTGCAGTAATTGTTCTTGACTCACCTCTTCCTTTCATGTGCAACGAAAAAATATCAGGAAACTTTAGCCAGGAATTTCTGAACATTTTCGATATTGAGAAAACCTTGTTCATCTCTAAATTTGGACTGGAATTATTGCCCAAGGCCGGCCAGAGGATGGTGGAGAGGGACGCGATGGCAGTGGCGCTCGCTGATGTGCTGTTGCCATGCCAAGTCAGGCCTGCCGGTAACATGGCAGGGTTTATTGCTTCCGCAGAGGCCAAAGGGAAGATCATATTTCATAATGAAAATTCCGAAACCCCATCGAACAACTACAACACTATTGACGCGAGTCTACCCAGAGCTGCACGACAATTACGTTTTGAGAAATCGATAGACCTCTTTCCGAAGGGTGGTCATCCAGAAAATCTTTTCTCTGATTACTTTTTTCATTATACGAGGGCATATTTTGGACCCTGGCCGGGGCAATCATGGGCGGACTATCTCCATGAACTGACACTCAACGAGGAAGACTCGCAACATGAAGCCCTGGATGCGTTAAGAAGGATTTTAAGAGAAAAAAGGATTCGGGCGAGTGGAAGGTTGATAAGAGGATCCCATAAGGTGGTATCATTTACAGAGAGGCCGCCAAAAGAGTTTGATATCATTTGCAAGTGGCGTCGGGGACTTATGAGAACAACATTTGAACCCTTTGGAATAGCGGTGAGAAGGAGTATATTGATCGAAAGGGGCGCAAAAAAGGTTAGTTACGGATCTGATGAACTCTTCAAAAATATGACTGACGACATTAAACCCTACTTCCAGAAAGCCTCAAGTTCCTGTGCTGACTGGTCAAGGGAAAAAGAGTGGAGGCTGATAGGAGACCTGAAGTTCAATAATCTTAATCAATCAGACTGGTTCGCATTTGTTCCAGACCTCACTTATCTGGATAGTCTGTTCAAGACCTTTCAGGCGGAACAATTTCGCGTCCTTCTATCTGGAAACTCTACAGGCGCTAAAGTTTGCATCTTGGAACAGCGACAATCAAGCGAGATTATAAACTTCTCATGAATGCAGGTTGGGAAATTGTCTGTTACCTCTTGATTTTCCTCGCTGGAATTTCAGCGGGGAGCCTTGTGAATATCCTATGCCGACATTTTATGAAAAGAAGCGGGTCAACCTGCCCGCATACAACGCGTTCGAGTTTGACAAACTTCGCAAAGGTATCTCGATCACTTAGTTTGCAACGAGAAAAATTGAAAACTGTCGACTGGAAAGAACTTCTGACAGAGCTTGTTTCAGGAATTGGGGCTTTATTACTTTTTAGTAAGTTCGGTTTAGGTTTAGAATTTTTCGCTCTGACTGTGTTCTGTTCAATTCTACTGCTGGTATTCAGAATCGACATGCAGGCGATGATAATTCCGGACGCGATCACCTTGAGTGGTACAATGGTGGGCTTTATTTTTTCGTTGTTGAATTATGACCCTTTCATGGACTGGAAATCATCCTTGATAGGGATAATGGTTGGAATTGGGCTGCTATACGTTCCGGCTTACATTTTCAGACTTTTAAAAGGAACAGATGGAATTGGCGGAGGAGATATCAAGCTAATCGGAATGGTTGGATCGTTTATAGGCGCGCAAGGGGTTCTGTTTACGATACTTATCGCCTCCCTGGGGGGTTATTTTTTTGGATTGACCGGAGTAATTTGTCAAAGGATTTCATCCAGGGCTGTCATACCATTTGGGCCATTCATCTCTTTGGCTGCGGCTTTTTACGTGTTCTGGGGAAAGACAACTATCCAGAATGTTCTCGGAGTTCTTTATTTATAATAAGTAACGGCCGACCTCACGCATGAGGGTGAATTAAAATCCGCACAATCATGAAAGAAAATCGACAAAGAAACCATTTTTTGATCGAATCCTAACAATTTGCTAACAATCATGAATGAAAATAAAGAACAAGGACTTCAAACACCAATTAACAGATTGAAATGAAACGGAGGATTCAAGTGTTCTCAAGAATTTGCTCATTAGTGATGACAGCTATTTTAGTCATGTCTTCGTTGGCGCTGGCTGTGGAGGTTGATCCCAGTCTGCCGGCGTACCAGAAAGTCAGCGGGGTTTCAGGCGACCTGAAGTCAGTTGGCTCAGACACCCTAAACAATCTCATGACCTACTGGGCTGAGGGTTTTAGAGCAGCCTATCCCGGCGTGAAGATCTCCATAGAGGGTAAGGGCTCTTCAACCGCTCCACCGGCGCTGATCGAAGGCGCTGCTCAATTTGGCCCGATGTCACGAGAAATCAAATCCAAAGAAATAACAGATTTCGAAAAGAAATTTGGATACAAACCGGATGTAGCCAGGGCGGCCGTAGACGCTCTCGCAGTTTTTGTCAACAAGGACAACCCCATCAAAGGCCTCACTCTGCAGCAACTTGACGGGATATTCTCCAAAACCCGAAAGAGTGGAGGCAAGGACATAAAGACCTGGGGAGATCTCGGGCTGACCGGAGAATGGGCCAACAAACCCATTGCGATATATGGACGAAACTCTGCGAGTGGCACCTACGGGTTCTTCAAAGAGGTAGCCCTTTTCAAGGGCGATTACAAAGACTCCGTTAAGGAACAACCTGGGTCTTCCGCAGTTGTCCAGGCTATTGCCAAGGACAAGTATGCGATAGGTTACTCGGGTGTTGGCTACAAAACCCCGGATGTCAAGACTGTTCCGCTAGCGGCCAAAGAAGGGGCCAAGAGCTATGATGCAAACGCTGAAAACGCGTATTCCGGAGACTATCCTCTCGCAAGGTTTCTCTACATCTATTTCAACAAGAAACCAAATGAAGCTTTGAATCCGGTGATGGCTGAGTTCCTCAAATATGTTTTCTCCAAAGAAGGCCAGACAATTGTTGTCAAGGACGGTTTTTATCCCGTTTCCAAAGCCATAGCGTCGGAAGATCTTGCTAAAATAGGTCTTAAATAGGCGTAAAATTGCTTCAAGTATGATATTTATGAGGGGTGACATCGGCAAACTCGAGGTCACCCCTCAACCTGTTTTTGTTTGGAGTCATGAAAAAACTCCCATGATCAAGTTAAGTCATCTCCAAAAGGTGTCAGTATGGGAAAATCTGGCGCGCGTAGCCGGAAGAAAACCCGACGATGGGTCCTTATAGCCGATAAAATAGCCGACAAGGCAATTACTATCGGCGGCGTTCTTGTTATAGCCGCTGTTATGACGATGACCGTCTACCTGATTTATGTAGTAGTGCCATTATTTCAGGGTGGGGAGGTCCTTTCAGTCAAGCAATACAACGTGCCAATTGACCCATCCGAAATAGTCGACTTGACGCTCGACGAACACGGGACCCTTGCGGTTGCGGTTTCGAGAACCGGCAAAGTGGATATATGGCATGCCGGAACCGGAACCCCATTAAAAAGTCTTTACTTTGACTTCGGAGCCAAAAAGCTCACATCTGTAGGCAAGACCATTGACAACAATAGTCTTGCCTTCGGGTTTTCCGATGGGACTTTAAGGTTGGCCGAGATTGCCTTCAGGAATGACATAATCCCTGAGGACCGCGCGCCCCAGGGTCTCAAGCAACTCGACGAACGCGATACAACCGACACTGATACAGTTTATTCAAAGATTCCAGGCAAGGGGTTGAGAAAAGTCGATGTAGAGTTAAGTCTGCAGCCCGAAATCAGGGTTTCGGATTCCGGCCTGCCATTAGTGGCGTTGGGTTATCGTCTCGTTGACTTTGGAGATAGGCCAAAGAGCTATCTCGCAGTGGCCGACTCTTCCGGAGAGGCCCATTTCATTACTACTGAAACAAAGTCCAACATGTTGACAAGGGTCAAGACAACCGAAGTCAACAAAGTCGCTTTACCAATACCTGGTGAAAAAGTACAATTCAAGTTTGCCGTTATTAACGATCTGGGCGACGAAATAATGTTCGCCGACAAACAGGGGCGGGTTTTCCGATATGACATGGGAAACGAGGCGGAACCAAAGCTCGCCGAGGTTATAGAGCTGATTCCCGCTGACCGTGAGCTTACGGTATTCGATACGCTACTTGGGGCGAGATCCATAGTTGTGGGAGACTCCCAAGGGGGGTTGTCCATATATTTTCTTCTCAGGAGGGCAGACGCCCAATCGACCGATGGCGTTACCATGGTTCGCGCGAGGGAGTTTGCGCCGCTGAATGCGGGAGTCACTGGATTTAGCGCAAGTCAGAATGGAAAATCCTTTGCTACTCTTGATTCCAGTGGGGCTATATGGTTGATCCATGGGATCAGTCAGAAAATACTGTTGAAATTGGGCGGTACCACTATCTTTGCAAGGCAGATAGCCCTTTCTCCACGTCTTGAAGGACTGGTAGCCATAGGAAGCGACGGCCAGGTAGGTTTTTGGAAACTGTCAATTCCCCATCCTGAGATCTCATGGCGTACTCTGTTTGGAAAAGTATGGTACGAAGGCTACCCCAATCCTTCTTACACCTGGCAGTCTACAGGCGCAACAGACGCATTCGAACCCAAGCTTTCTCTCGTCCCTCTGATTTTCGGCACATTGAAGGCCACCTTTTATGCGCTTCTGTTCGCAGGGCCACTAGCGTTGTTGGCGGCAATATACACATCCGAATTTGTGCCAAAGAACGTCCATGGCAAGATAAAACCAATAATGGAAATAATGGCTTCACTGCCGTCCGTGGTTCTGGGATTTGTAGCGGCGCTAGTGCTGGCCCCGATAGTTGAGTCATGGATAGGGGCTGTAATACTTGCGTTTGTGGTAATGCCAATGACTTTGGTGGCCTCAGCCTATATATGGCAGTTGATCCCCGTTCGAATTTCACTCAAGCTTGAAGGCCTCCCCAAGTTGATTCTGATGGGTTTGTCAGTTTGTCTTGGTGTGACTGCAGCCTATTTTTTTGGACCGGTATTTGAGAAATTATTTTTTAATGGCGACGTAAAGTCCTGGCTAAACACAAATGAGGGAAGCAGCCAGCCATTGCTGTTTCTTTTGTCTTTGCCTGTTACCGGTATGGCGCTTATCTATGCCATTTCAAGGACTGTCGGACCGCGTCTCAATGTCTGGCTCCGATCATTCAGAGATCCTTATGGTCCTCTTCTGGACATGCTTCGTTGGCTCGCTGTTGTCCTGGCCACAATGGTTATTTCCTATTTGAGTTCGTTATTGATGTCATGGTTAGGATTAGACCCCAGAGGGTCAATAGTCGGGACCTATGTCCAGCGCAACACCCTGGTGGTAGGTTTCGCAATGGGATTTGCGGTAATACCAATCATTTATACGTTGGCTGAGGATGCGTTGGGAGCGGTTCCAGACCAACTGAGGTCGGCCAGTCTCGGATGTGGAGCCACTAACTGGCAGACAGCCATGTGGGTTATATTGCCTACAGCGATAAGCGGGGTATTCTCCGC
>DYRE01000398.1 GCA_020718965.1 Desulfomonile tiedjei | reverse complement strand
AGGGGAAGGGGTGAGCAGGATTATGTAGTCTGCAAAGGAAACATTAACCGGACAAAGTCGGGCTGGAGAATTAATGCAAACCTCACTGCGGGGAATAGCGGAGAAATCTGCACTACATAAGGACCACCGGTTTCAGAACCTGATGGGACTGATCGACGCGGGGATGTTATATTGGTGCTGGAAATTATTGAACCGGAAGTCAGTGCCTGGAGTAGATCGGGTGACCTACTGGCAGTATGGGGAGAGATTGACGGACCATGTGGCAAACCTGGTCGAACGAGTCAAAGGGGGCTGGTATCGGGCGAAGTTGGTTTTGAGGCGTTTCATACCGAAACCAGGAGGGAAACCAAGACCTCTTGGGATTCCGGCCACAGAAGACAAGCTGCTGCAAACAGCAGTAGCGAAGATACTGGAAGCGATATACGAGCCGATATTTAAGGCCGGCAGCTTTGGGTATAGGCCGAACCGGGGAGCATTGGATGCGATCAAGGAGGTATCCTTAAAGCTTCAGTTCGGTGGATTCAACTATATTGTCGAAGCCGATATCAGAGGTTTTTTCGACGCTATCGATCATAGGTTGTTGATGGAGATGCTGAAGAAGAAGATCGATGATAAACCGTTTCTAAGTCTGATAAAGAAGTGGCTAAAGGCAGGTGTATTGGAAGAAGGCCGGGTGATAGATCCGGTAACGGGGACACCCCAGGGCGGGACCGTATCGCCGATATTGGCCAATATTTATTTACACTATGCTCTGGATGAGTGGTTTGAGGAAGTGGTGAAGGCGCATTGCGGTCAGGCCTATTTTTGCAGATACGCAGATGATTTCATGTGCGCATTTCAAAATCAGAAGGATGCCGAACGGTTTTATAAAGTGTTGGGCAAACGTCTGGAGAAGTTTGGTCTTGCCTTGGCAGAGGAGAAGACGCGGATAATCCGTTTCAGCCGACTGCACAGGGAAGACAAAGCCCTGTTTGAATTTTTGGGATTTGAGTTTCGATGGGGGACCAGCAGAGCGGGAAAACCGCAGCTTCGGAAACGAACCTCACGGAAGCGGCACAGGAATTCAATAAGGAACTTTGGCGAATGGTGTAGAAAGAACATCAATCTACAGATGACGGACTTTTTCAGTAAACTCAATGCCAAGCTTCGGGGGTATTACAATTACTACGGAGTGATTGGGAACTTTAAGAGTCTGGCGTCATTCTACTATCGGGCGATGAAGATATTATTCAAGCGTTTGAATAGGAGAAGCCAGCGAAAGAGTTATACCTGGATGGGGTTTAATGAACTTCTGAAATATTTCCGGATAGAGAAACCACGGATAACGGAAAAGAAGCTGCCGAAACAACTGGAAATGGCCTTTTGAGGGCAGAAGCACCGAAGCGAATAATCCTGAGGAACCCGGTGCGGTAATTCCGCACGCCGGGGTCTGTGAGGGGGCAGTCGGGTAACTGGCTGTCCTACCTCGATCCCCCAGATCACTACTTCCGGGGAAATCCTGGTCATCAGCGCTGTGGACAAAGGGAAAAGGGGTAAGCAATGAAGATAGAATATAGCAAAGAAGCGGATGCGATCTACGTTTATTTTAAAGAAGAATTTGTTGCCAGCTCCAAGGAAATCGAAGACGGGGTCGTGATTGATTTTGATAAGAAAGGGCATTTAATAGGCATAGAGGTTTTGGATGTAAGCCAGCGGTTCAGTTTATCGGATATCGTAAATGTCAACATTGAGAACCTTCCTCTTGAAGCGGTTGGATAGTCGTTGAGTAGATGCAGGATCGACCAAGCGAAGCGGATCCACCACGTATTCACCGATGCCAAATGTCAAGACTTATCCTTCAGAGGAATATGGATTTGGAATCTGGGCAGACCGAGTTGATATTTCAGAAGACAGTGTGGAGTATGTTAATAAAATCCGGGAACAATCGGACAAGAAAGACCTCAGCGATATCATCACCGAATCAGAAGATGCCTGATTTTGCTTTTGACCGCTGCCGGGGTCTTGTTTATCGCTCGTAACTCGTTACCGTTGAGAACTCCCGCTCCTCAAAAAAATGGGTATTGGCCGAAGGCCCACAGATTTTTTTGGGTGACCCGCAGTTCAGGGGCAGCTAAAAAAATCTTTCTCAGCGCCCTCCGCGAACTCGAGCGAAGCGGGCG
>DYRE01000051.1:3723-10551 GCA_020718965.1 Desulfomonile tiedjei | reverse complement strand
CCGAGGATGCTTTTCGGGAATTTCGTTTCCCGGTCGAGACTGATCCGTTGTCAGCACAGAGAGCATCCTGGAGCTTCAGATCCAAAATGTTGGTTTTAGGGGCGGCTTCACTTCTGGTTGTTGCTGTTTTCGCAACTTTGGTCAACATTATTCTTCCAGGGTCGCCGCCAGCCGGGATAGAACATATGGCTGATTCTCCGACCAGATAGGATCATTTATTAAAATGTTAAACAGCAAGGGGATTAATGTTTATCGCGTTCAATCCAGATATAGTTTGATGTAAAATTCTTAGACATATCCCCACTGATAACAATATGTTCTAACCCCTGAGAGTTACAATGATAATTGATAGAAATGTACAGGAAAAGAGAGAGCGTGAATACCTAGCCCCCTATGCTTTTCTGTCACAGAATAGCGCTGGCCGTAAATGGAACGAAAAGGAATGTCGGTACAGGACCTCTTTTCAGAGAGACAGGGACAGAATCATTCATTCCAAGGCATTCCGTAGACTGGAGTACAAAACACAAGTCTTCGCATACTATGAGGGAGACCATTATAGAACGCGATTGACGCATACGCTTGAAGTCGCGCAAATAGCCAGGAGTATTGCTCAGTATATTGGAGCGAATGAAGATCTGACTCATGCAATTGCGCTGGCCCACGACCTGGGACATACACCATTCGGCCATGCGGGCGAGAAATCATTGCACAGGCTAATGGAAGATTCCGGAGGATTCGAACATAACCGTCAATCGTTAAGAGTTGTTGATTTGCTTGAAACCAGATACCCCGATTTTCCGGGGCTTAATTTGACTTTTGAAACAAGAGCCGGAATTATCAGACACACGACAAGGTATGATCAGGCCCCGGAGGAAATGCTTTCAGAATTCATGATTACCCCCCAACCTTCCCTGGAAGCTCAAATAGTTAATATAGCCGACGAAGTGGCATATAGTTGCCACGATATCGAAGATGGTCTTAGGTCAGGTTTTTTCAACGAAAATGATCTTGCCGATCTTGGCATGTGGAAAGAAGTGACCACTCTTGTCAAAGAGAAACTCAAACTAATTGATAAAGACACGTTTCTTTATCAATGCATCCGCTTCCTGATAGACATGTTTATTAGAGATCTTGTTGATGAGACTGAAAAACTGTTGCTAAAGAATGATGTTATTGAACCTAAACAGATTATGGAAGCCCCTCAGGCGACTGTATCCTTTTCTCAGCACATGAAAGAATTGAAGGCCCAGTTGGATGTTTTTTTGTACAGCAGGTTCTACACTCATTACAAGATAATGAGAATGCAGTATAAAGCAGACCGGTTGCTATCAGACCTTTTCACGGAATATGTTCAGAGGCCTTTTCAACTGCCCCCTGGGGTTCAGCGTCGCATTGAGAAGGGAGAGGACTGTCTGGAACGGATCGTTTGCGATTACACAGCCGGCATGACCGACCGGTTTGCGTTGAATGAACACCGTAAGCTTTTTCTCCCTTATGAATACTAGGGTCGTGGCGCTTACGTGTTCAAACCATGGGAAAAGTGTTTTTGGACATGTTGACGGCTGAAGTAAAATCCGTTGGAGAATTCACATTCAAAATAAATTTGAGTTCGGGATCAATTCGTCTTAGTTCATCTTGGTCAATTTCCAACACATCTACATCACCGAACAAGTCAATTATCTTAAGATCTCCGTGACTCATAAGAACTTCCATGAGAGGAGCGCACCTACGGGAGTAAACCGCATGCAGCGGCTCAAAGTGTTCGTCTATCCTGGGTACGGTTACATCATGTCCCAGGCTTCTCTCACAAATATAATTTATTACCCTCTCGTTTAGGAAAGGCATGTCACACGGCACTACGAAACCATATTCACGCGAACATTTGACAAGACCCGTATAGAGTCCACCCAAGGACCCAAATCCGGGTTTGATATCTGAAAACATAGGTTTTTCCAGAAAATCATACTGGTCAAAGGTATTTGTAATGACAATTATTTCTTTGAACAAACCCTCAAGTATTTCCAGCTCCCTCTGGATTATTTTTTTGCCGTCTATTTCGAGGAAGGCCTTGTTTCGTCCTCCCATTCGCCTAGATCTTCCGCCTGCCAACAATATCGCTGTGATTCTTGTTGAGTAATCTTTCATTCCAGCCAAGCCTTTGAATACTGTTTGATCGTTCTTTCCAGTTCTTGCGAAGCTTAAAAATTATTAGTAAAATACATCGAAACAGTCCAACCTCTTTTCGACAGAGTATACTTAGCTAGCGAAAATATACACAATCAGGAGGCGTTGACCATGAAATGGTCTTTTAAAATTGGGTCTATATTTGGAATACCAGTTAACCTTCATATAACATTTATACTTTTGTTAATATTAATTTATTTTGTGGGGGGTTCAGTCATAGGAACCGGGGGTATTTCCGGAGTAATATTTGTGCTGCTTGTCTTTGCCTCAGTGGTTTTCCATGAACTCAGCCACTCTATGGTTGCCAGACATTTTGGAATCAATGTGACAGATATTACCCTTCTTCCCATTGGTGGAGTTGCCAGAATGGCCGAAACTCCTGAAAAACCTCTCCAGGAAGTTCTTATCGCTATCGCAGGGCCTGCGGCAAGTTTTCTGCTCGCTTTTCTGCTCTGGTTTATAGCCGATCTTTTTGGAACTGGAGTCACAATAAGTGATTTCTCGGTCAAGGGCGGGATACTAGCCGAATTGACCGCTGTTAATTTGATACTGGGGATATTCAACCTGATTCCTGCATTCCCCATGGATGGTGGACGCGTTCTGCGTGGCGCGCTGGCTATATATCTAGACGCTTTCAAAGCCACAAAAATAGCCGTTGGAATTGGGCAGGGATTTGCGATTTTCATGTTTTTCTGGGGGTTTTTTTCAGGAAACATCTTTTTGCTTCTGATAGCTCTTTTTGTTTATCTGGGAGCGGAAGCTGAAGAACGCCAGATGGGTATGATGGTTGCGCTCGGTGGAGTTCAAGCCAGCGCAGCGATGATAAGTGATATTGAGACCCTAACGCCCCAACAGACGGTGGGGGACGCTGCGGAACATTTCTGTCGGAGTTTTCAGGGAGATTTTCCTGTTATGGATGATCGTCGACTTGTAGGGCTCGTAACAAGAGATGCTATTGTTGAAACACTCCACAAAAAGGGACCTTCCGCGCTGATATCTGAAACAATGACCCGTGATTTCCCTACGGCCATTGAAGAAACTCCTCTGACGGATATTCTTCAGAAAATGCAGGCCAGTGGCAGCAAGGCGATTCCTATAATGAACGGAGCAAATCTGAAAGGGCTTATCACTCTGGAACAAATAGGCCGTTACAATATGGTCTGCAGCGGTTTCTCGTGCGAATTCATGGGGACCAACAAGGCCTGATCTATAGAATTCAATGGGGATTTTTACCGATAGGCGCTTCTCCCAACCCAAAGATTGAGGAAAATTCTGTGAATCGATATTTAGTTACAGCGAAAGAAATGCGGGAATTTGATTCCGTAACCATTCAGGAATTCGGAATACCCGGGATAGTCCTCATGGAGAATGCGGGAAGATCCACTTTTGAGATACTCAACGAACTTCTTGAGGATGATCTGTCGGATGTCACCATTTCGGTTGTGGCAGGCCCCGGCAACAACGGGGGAGATGGTTATGTGATCGCTCGCTACCTTGTAAATCAAGGCCTTGAGGTTGACACATTTCTCTTGGGTACGCGGGAAAGGATACGCGGAGACGCCAAAACCAATCTGGATATCCTCGAAAAAATCGGAGCCAGAATATGGGAAATTGAGACACAAGAAGAATTAGATCAAGCTGAAGAAATCTGGAATCAAAGTTCAATAGTAATTGACGCCATTCTTGGAACTGGGCTTAAGCAGGACGTGCGGTCTCCTTACCGGGAAGCCATAGAAAAAATCAATTCAAGCGAGGCTTTTGTAGTAGCGGTAGATGTTCCGTCCGGACTTGATTCTGATACGGGTAAAATACTTGGTGTCGCCATTGAGGCCGATCTTACTGTCACTTATGGATTTCAAAAGCTTGGCATGGCCATGTATCCGGGGAGTGGCCTTTGCGGCCAGATTGAAGTGGTTGACATAAGTATCCCACAGATTGCCATACAGAGAAACGCTCCACGGGTAAATCTTTATGAAGATCCAGATTTAACGGATTATTTTTCCTTGCGATCTGACCCTGAGGCGCATAAAGGCGCCTTCGGTAAAATTCTGATTGTCGGAGGGTCCCGCGGTAAAACAGGAGCGGCCGCCATGGCGGCTCGAGCCGCTTCCAGAATTGGAGCGGGGCTTGTGACAGTAGCGGTTCCAGAATCTCTCAATCCCGTTTTGGAAAACAAACTTACTGAAGAAATGACGGAACCGGTTCCAGACGTGTCAGGATATTTTGGTGAGTCTGCGGCGGACAAGATCCTGGAATTGTGCAAGGACAAGGGTTGTGTTGCGATAGGGCCTGGACTTTCAACCCAGGCGGGTTCACTGAAAATTGTTGAAACTTTGCTTCGTCATTATTCAGGAGAGTTGGTCATTGACGCCGATGGTCTGAACTGTCTTGCAACTAATTTAAACCTGCTGCGGGAAACTCGGGCTCAGGTTGTGCTAACCCCGCACCCCGGAGAAATGGCTAACCTCTTGGGTATTACAGTTGAGGAAGTTCAAGAAAACCGTTTTACGCTGGGGCGTAAATTTTCTGATGAATTCCAGTGTTGGCTTGTGTTAAAAGGCGCAGCCACGATCACATTCAGCCCGCATGGAGAATCTTTCGTCAATACCACAGGCAATCCCTGGATGTCTTCCGGAGGACAGGGAGACGTACTAACCGGCATTCTGGCAGGTTTGATAGGGCAGAAGCTTCCGCTCAACTATGCTATACCGTTAGGCGTTTGGTTACATGGGTTCGTTGCTGACGGTATCATAGAGGAAAAAGGCGAGCGTCCGGTTTTGGCTACAGACACAATCTCAGAGATCCCTGCAACGTTGAGGAATCTTGCCGAGGCGTAATATATACATGCGATGACCTATCAAGGGAATCTGGAGGAAACAAATTGCCGGTAATTGACAGGGAAACTCTTATGGAACGGGTTGGTCACAGCCCCGAACTCCTTGTGGAACTCATTGAACTATTTATCCAACTTGGTCCTGAAATGCTTGCGGAAATCAAAGATTCCATAGAACGTGGGTCAGCCGAGGACCTCCAGAGATCTGCGCATACATTTAAAGGTTCCGTCGGTAATTTTGCAGCTCAAGATGTGTTTCAAACCGCACTTTCCCTTGAGAATATGGGAAGGAACCAGGAAATGAGCAGAGCCCAGGATGTTGTCAATCTCCTGGAGAATGAGATGAACATCCTGACTGAAGAGCTGAAGGCAATGAAGAATGAATTTTCAACTCCCCAATAATAATTTTCCAGAAACAATTTGGAAGAGGTCATTCAACGCAACATTTCCAGAAAGCAATGACGCGTGATCAACTCTTTTCACTGTCGTCATCCGATGCGGGTTCAGATGTAACTACCTGGAGACGTGGTTTACCGTCGGATCGCCTGGGTCTCGAAAAATTAACTCTCGCCTTTGCTATAAGGTCAGAAAATTTTTCAAAATCAGATGGAAGAAGTTTCAATGTTACGTGGAGCAGGCTAACGTGGACTATCCCTCCCGGGCAAACTGACACAGCGCCAAAATTGTCTTCAGTCGCAATGATAGTATGATCTTCCAAACCGGGATCCTCTCTAAATGATATTAATTACATATTATTGTAATTTCAAGATATTGGCAATAAAAGATTTTGGCATAAAGCATTGAGACAATCTGGTTGGAACTATAAATGAAACAGATTTTGCAGAATTTGGGAAACGGACGAGCGGAACTTGTTGAAGTCCCGGCTCCAAGGGTAAAGCCCGGTCATTTGCTAATCAGGACCATGGTTAGTCTGGTGTCTTCCGGCACTGAGCGTAGCGTGGTTGAATTGGGGCAGGCCAGCCTGTTTCAAAAAGCCCGGAAACAGCCGGAAAAAGTGTTTGAGGTCCTGGAAAAGGTCCGAAACGAGGGACTCCTGCAAACAATTGACGCTGTTCGTGACAAGCTGGATCATCCTATTGTCATGGGATACAACAACGTGGGAATAGTCATGGAAGTCGGGTCCGGCGCAGAAAAGTTCAGACAGGGAGACATGGTAGTTTCCAACGGTCCGCATGCCGAAATGGCGCTGGTTCCCAAGAACCTGTGCGCCAGAATTCCCGATGAGGTGTCCAAGGAGCAGGCTGTTTTCACTGTACTAATAGCAATCGCAATTCAGGGGACTCGACTAGCAAATCCAACACTCGGGGAAAAGTTCGTAGTAATCGGACTGGGCATCATAGGTTTGCTTACCGCACAGGTCCTACAGGCTAATGGATGTGGGGTCATAGGCGTTGATCTGGATCCCGGGAAAATTGCTATGGCGGAAAGTCTTGGTATTCAAACGATCAACCCGGGCGCGGGTGAAGACTTGTTAAAACGCTCGTCAGAATTTTCCAGTGATCTTGGAGTCGACGGCGTCATCATTACCGCCGCGACCCAAAGTGATGAACCAATGCGCCAGGCGGCTAAGATATGCCGTAAGCGCGGTCGAATTGTTCTTATAGGAGCAACCGGTCTCAATCTCGACAGATCTTTATTTTACGAGAAAGAATTGACTTTTCAGGTTTCATGTTCCTATGGTCCGGGAAGATACGACCCGGAATATGAGGAACGGGGCCATGATTATCCCTTCGGCTTTGTCAGGTGGACGGAACAACGCAATTTTGAAGCGGCCCTTGAACTTTTGGCTC
>DYRE01000051.1:0-3623 GCA_020718965.1 Desulfomonile tiedjei | reverse complement strand
TTTGTCAGGTGGACGGAACAACGCAATTTTGAAGCGGCCCTTGAACTTTTGGCTCGAGGAAAGATCGTCGTTGAACCTCTCATTTCTCACCGGTTCAATTTCAACATGGCGGCGGCGGCCTACGATTTACTGGTAACCAAAGAGCCTTCCCTAGGCATAATGCTTGAATATGATTTTCAGGATTCTTCAGAGGAAAAGCTTTCAAAACGAACGGTACAATTAATTGGAAAATCGGGCCCGGATTCAACTGGAATGGATACCCGAGGATCGGCGGCAGCGCGTGTGGTTCCGGTAATAGGAGTAATAGGAGCTGGAAATTATGGTTTGAGAACATTTCTCCCAGCTTTGAAGGCTACAGGGGCAAAACTCAAGACCATAGCAACGTCCACGGGTGTGAGCGGGGCCTATGCCGGAAGAAAATTCGGTTTTAGCCAGGCTACTACGGATACCGCGAGCATTTTTCGCGACCCGGAAATTAACACGGTGTTTGTGTTGACAAGGCACAATACGCACTCAGACATGGTTTGTAGGGCATTGGAAAGTGGACAGAATGTCTATGTGGAAAAGCCGCTGGCAATCAACCCCGAACAACTCGAACCAATTCGCCAGGCTTATTCGTCATCAAGACATTTTGATGTCCCCCCCATTTTAATGATAGGGTTTAATAGACGTTTCGCCCCCCAGATGCAAAAAATCAGTCAGCTTTTGCGTCTGGTCAAACAGCCATTGTCCATAATCATAACTGTTAACGCTGGTGAAGTTCCCCCCAATGACTGGACACAAGATCCTCACGTAGGGGGAGGCAGAATCATTGGTGAAGGATGCCATTTTGTAGACCTACTGTTCTTCCTAACAGGGTCAAGGCCGGTTTCCGTTTGCGCAACCAAAATGGGAGAAGCCCCGGGCGTCTTCGTCACAGATGACAAGATGAGCTTCACAATCAAATTTGAGGACGGTTCTGTCGGAACTGTCCATTACCTTGCCAACGGATCCAAATCCTTTCCAAAGGAGCGGATCGAGATCTTTTGTGAAGGTCGCATTCTTCAGTTGGACAATTTTCAAAACCTAAGAGGATATGACTGGCCTGGATTCAAAAAGATGAATCTCTGGAGACAGGATAAAGGTCACAAAGAATCCATAAGGAGATTTTTAGAAGCCGTTAAAAACCGGGAACAACCGCCAATTCCTTTCGAGGAAATCCTTGAAATCACTAAGGTTACATTTGACATAGTAAAATATGCTTCAGACGTTACAATCAAACAATGAATTATCAGGTTTGGAGAAAACACTGTTTCATTTAATACAAAGGTAACAAGATATTGAATACAATTTTTAAACATGCGATGTGTATCCACCCTTATATGAGTGACAGTCATGCCGGATCTTTAGGATTGGCAATTTTCCCTCCTATCGGCCTCGAGTATATTGTGGCGGCTTTAAAGCCCCATGTCCAAGAGATCACTTTTTTGGATCTACGTCTTCCAGGTCCTTTCAGAGACATCAAGAAACTTGTTGATTTTATAAATGAAAAAGTAGACCTGTTGTGCATAAGCATAAACTGGGAATATCATTTCAAAGAAGTTTGTGAACTTGTAAACAGTTTGCCACAACACATTACAACTGTGGTTGGAGGACAACAGGCCACTGACAGCGTTGAGGAAATTTTTGAAACCTGTCCTGGAGTTGACATTCTTGTCAGAGGAGAAGGAGAGGACGCTATTGCGGAAATAGCTCAAGGAGTTCCACTGAAAGATATTCCCGGCATATCTTTCAGACAGGGAGTCCAGGTAATTCACAACACCAACAGAGTCCTGGGCGACATAGATCATTACGCCCCTCCCGACAGAAAGCTCAGGCATCAGAATTATAATATGAACGTGGCTGGATATGCGCTTCCGGTTGAATCTTTTGACATGATTCTAACATCCAGGGGCTGTCCTTATAATTGTAAATTTTGCACTTTTAGTCTGAATCCCTGGACTCAGAAACGTCGTTATTCAGTGCGATCCGTTGACGAAGTAATGAAAGAGTTTGACCAAATTGAGGCCGGAATAGTCCTGATAGCCGATGAAAACTTTTTTGTGAATCCAAACAGGGCAAAAGAAATTTGTGAAAGGTTAATAGAGAAAGGCAGCAAAAAAAGATTTCTTGTTCAGGCGCGTATTGAAATTTTTGAACGACCTGATGTGCTGGAAGCCGCCAGCAAGGCAGGAATAAAAATATTTCTCCTGGGGATTGAGTCACCTACTGACAGAATACTTGAACAATTAAACAAGGGCTTTGACACGTGCAGGTTGAGAAAAGCGTTTGAGGAGTTCAGAAAACACCCATTTTATTACCATGGCTATTTCATTTACGGGAATGTGACGGAGACGGATGAAGAGATGATGAACATTCCCGTATTTGCTAGAGAATTGGGTCTCGACTCGATAACTTATCAGAAATTACGAGTTGACAGATATTCGCCTTTAAGGGAATTGGTGGAATCTACCCCAGGGTATTATGTGGGAGATGACAGGATTGTCTACAGGGAAGGTGTTGGTCGTCCAGGACTTAAACGGATAAGTCACAAAATAACCCGTAATTTTTATACTCCAAAGCAATTGGTCGCTATCATGAAAAAATTATTTGTAATAAAATTATTTACTTCGAAAAACGTTCCCGCGCTTTTGACAAGTCTGCCATTCCTCCTGACGAAGATGATTGGAAGGAAGATAGACAAGAAAGCGAGACGCCTTGCCGCTCATTTCAATCTGTAAATTACTTTCTGGAGTGACAACAAAAAATGCCAAAGTCCCATGACTATGATCTGCTGGTTATAGGAGCCGGAATTGCAGGGTTTGTCGCCGCCGTGACAGCTAACGGCATTGGTAAAAAAGTAGCCGTAATTGAGAAGAAGAAAGTCGGCGGCAACTGCACAAATTTCACATGTATACCAAGCAAGTCCCTGATTCGACTGGCCCATGTGAGTAAAGATATAGCGCATTTTCACCGTATGGGAATTTTCTCGGGTCCCGCCCCCGAAATCGATGGAAAGATGGTAATGCCGCACATCCGGTCCATCGTTCAGAAAGCTTATGAAAAAGATCTGCCGGAAACATTCGAGAGAATTGGAATAAATGTATTGCCGGGAGTCGCCTCTTTTGTGGATCGCCACAGGATAGAAGTGGGCGGCAGAGTAATTTCAGCCGAAAAAATTATAATAGCTTCAGGTACTTGTCCACTGGTTCCTCCAATCAAAGGACTTAGCGACATTGATTACCTGACCAATGAAAATCTCTACGAACTTGGGGAACTGCCCAGGTCCATCATCATCCTGGGTGGAGGGGTAGACGGCCTGGAATACGCTTCGGCTTTTGGCAGGCTGGGTGTTGAAACCACGATTGTCGAAATGGGCTCAAGGCTTCTACCCATGGCTGATCCTGAACTCACAAGCCTCCTGGTAGCAACGCTGGAAGCGGATGGTATTCAGATCCTTACAGGAACAAAAGCAATCGGACTGGCCCACAGAAATAGCAAGGTAATTTTAGAATATGAAAGAACGTCAGACAAGCACGTAGGAAAAATCCAGGCGGACAAGGTTCTGGTGGCTATTGGCAGAAAGCCGGATCTTGAGGATCTTG
>DYRE01000050.1 GCA_020718965.1 Desulfomonile tiedjei | reverse complement strand
AGGGGCGATGGTATTCCCAAATTCATCGGCTAATCCTTTTAGATGAATTTTATATGTTGAGTCGTTTTGAAGTGGTTTCGGGAGGCGTATATATACGCAAAACATTTTTTGGGGGACTCCGCTCGGGCTGAACGAATGAACCCTATACGAAAACCCTGCGTCCACAGGATTTACGGGGACAGAATAAAGAGGGTCATTTGAGCTGGATATCGAATAGTTCCGCACGTCCTTTACGGTCTTATCCTGACACCGATGGCTGAAAGTAAGCCTAAGGACAGTATTGCTCTCGGGAAATGGCTGCCATTGCCCCTCAGTTACAAGGATCGGGGGTTGATTCTGCCTGAGTGATATTCTATCCACATAGTAGACGCGATTTTTGCTATCGGTGTTCCACACAAGACTTTCAACATTACCCAGATCCCATTCTTTTGACACGAGATTTGACAAAGGAATGCTAACCTTCCTGAATGTATTATCAATGGTCCCGCCCGAGATATATTTCAGGATGGAGATCTTTGGTGAAGTCTTATTCCATGTTCGAAGCTCAAAAGTTGGGTTTCCAGGATCGGGCTCGAAACTCCTGAAGTAGAATTCGATAGTGGAAAATGGCGTGAAGTCCCTTCTGGATTTACCGTCGCAGTTGAGTTTTAATAGCGGCGAGTGCCATTTGTCCGGTGTGAGTTTAAGAGCGGGGCCTTTGTCAATACCCTGTAAGTTTTCCTGAACTATGTAATGGAGACATTTATCCGGATATTTTCCTGAATAGATCTTCTCGACATTATGATTCGAACTGTTTGCATCTTTGATGGGGAGTCCGAGAAAAATCATGACAGATAAAATCAATATTGCAGGCCTAATAAAAGCTGATTTTGGCAATTTGTTCATTGTGATCCACAAAAGCTGATTCAAAGAGTAACAATCCACCATCGCTATAATTCTGAAGCAGACATAACCATACCGACCCAAAATGTTCACGATAAATACATTGCGGAAGCCTAACTAAAGCGTCACAACTAATGCTGAACATGAAACGGTTCGTCAAGATCGTCTGGCTTGAATCGCTGTTTTATTCAAAGTTCCGCCATGCATTCTTTGAGTCGTTGGACCACTACGGTTGATCCAGGTTCCTTCAGAATTGTCAAATGGTTGCCTGGCGCCTGATATAAACGGACGTCCCGGCATATCTTTAGCCAGAGTTCTTCCACATCCGGAATATATCCTTCCTCAATCTCTTCCCCACGAAAGATCCTAACTGGACATGAAGGAACATCTTTCATTTTGTAAATCGATATTGCTTCCATATTCGTCCTGTATACATTCGACCTGTTGGCTAAGGGGCCTTGATCGAGTTCCAGGGAAAAAAGTTTTTCCACTGCGCCACTTCTAATCCTCTTGTGATAGGCTATCTTGTTCTTGAAATAGAGAATCCAGCCTTTAGGTCCAATTCCAAGTAAATTTATGGCTCGACTAAAATAGTAGCGAACCCTCTCTGTGTTCATTCGGGGGAAAGGAGTTTCTATCAAGACAAGTAGCGCTATGCTTCGACCCCTAGCCTGCATTTGAAGGGCCATCTCGGCCGCGACTATCCCTCCGTAACACCATCCCACCAGACAATAAGGTGGCTCCGGTTGAAACTCCAACATTTCATCAACGTAGAAACTCGCCATTTCCTCGACAGTCCGGTGCATTCTGGTTGCATCCCTGAGGCCTAGGGACTGAAAGCCAAAACATGGCTGCTCAGAACCTAGATCATTAATAACATTAGCGTATCCTAACACGTCACCGGGCGTGGAATGAATAAAATATAGCGGAGGACGAGTGCCATAAGGTTGAAGTTCTACCAAAGAAGACCATGTCCCCGCACTGGAAGATGGAAGCGCAGTAGTGATAATCTGCGCCTGTTTCTCAATGGTTGGATTCTGCATGAACTGCGCTGGGGTCAGGTAGAGGCCGGCTCTGTTCACCCTGTCAATAATCTGTAAACTTAGCAGAGAATGGCCTCCGAGATCGAAAAATTTGTCTCGTACGCCAACCGTGTCCCTACCAAAAACGTCGCTCCATATTTCTGTAAGTATTTTTTCAACTGGGTTGCGTGGCGGGATCTTGCCGACGTTCGTTTCCTCAAATGAAGACGCTAATTTAATAAGGGCCTGAGAATCAATTTTTCCTGCCGGGGTGATCGGAAATTTGTCCAGAATTACAAAAGATGATGGGACCATGAAATCAGGAAGGCTCAATGTGAGTTTTCTGCGCAGTTCCTCGACCTGAATTTTCTTTAAAGGATCTGGGACAATGAAAGCAGTAAGCTGCATGAAATTAGCGGTATTTTCCCACGGGACGACTGCCGCCAGTTGTATTTCGTCAAAACTATCAAGCGCCGCCTCTATCTCATCCAATTCTACCCTAAATCCTCTGATCTTGACCTGACGATCAACCCTTCCAAGAAACTCCAATGCGCCTTCTTCAATGTATCTAACCCTGTCACCGGTCCTGTAGAGCCGGTCATAAACGCTGACTCCAAAAGGGTTGGGAATAAAACATTGTCTGGTCTGTTCCGGCAAATTTATGTAGCCTCTGGCAAGCGCTTCACCGCCTATAAAAAGTTCTCCAGGCACTCCTATGGGCGTTGGTTTGAGGTTATGATCGAGTACATACGTACTCACATGCGGTAGGGGTTTTCCTATAGGTATTTGCTTTCTGACAGCCAGAAGAGAGGCTTGTCTGGAAAGTTCAATTGCAGTGGCGACCACAGTAGCCTCAGTGGGGCCATATGTATTGAAAAGCCTGATGTCCCCACCTACAAGTTTCATCCAGGTCATCACCGTTTCGTATGAAGCCTGCTCCCCGCCAATGATAACAACTCGGAGAGATGCAGGCAGAGATGTAGCCCCTCGTTGCAAGGATGCGACAAGTTGACTCCAAAAAGCTGTGGGGAGATCCAGAACGGTAATTTCCAAATCGTTGCACGCGGCTATAAAAGAAGGGATAGATTGGAGCATCGATTCTGAACGAAGTACAAGAGTCGCTCCACTGGCCAGGGACGGGAATATCTCTTCCAGACTCGCGTCAAAACCTGGAGAAGCGAACTGTAAGACCCTGTCATCAGGACCAATCTCGTATAAATCCATGGCTGATTGAGTGAACGAGGCCAATGCGCCATGTTCAACTATTACTCCTTTAGGATCTCCAGAGGAACCGGAGGTGTATATTGCATAGGCTGCCTGATCGAGATTGGGAGCATTTAGGTTAACATGGCTCTGCGCGGCGGGAATATCGACCAAATCAGTATCCAGACATATCAATTCCGGAGGATTTTGGAGCCTATTTTCATCCATGATGGTTTTCAGTTTCGGTAGATTTGCTGAATCGGTTAACACTAATGCTGAAGAAGCGTCAGTAAGCAAAAACAAGACCCTCTTGAAAGGATGATTCGGATCGATAGGAAGGTAGGAAGCGCCAGCCTTCATGATTCCCATGATCCCGAATATCAGGAATCGACTACGATCAACCATTATGGCAACATTCGTTTCCGGGCCTACGCCTCGCTCCCGGAGGAATCGGGCTATAATGTCAGCTTGGCTGTTTAGCTCCAGATATGTTGTTTTACGTTGGCGATTAGACTCGTTGTCCCATTCAATCAATGCAATTCTTTCAGGGGCCTTTGACACCTGTTCTTCAAACATTACGGAAACAGCGTGAGCGGGAGGAACATTGCGCTTGTTCTTGCCACTGAAATCATTGAGAATAACTTCCAGTTCTTTCTGACCGAGAAACTCTAGTTCAGATATACTCTGACCAGGATCAGCGCACACTTCAGAAAGCAGGTTATGGAAATGCTCAAGTAGTCTGTCTATGGTTGGTTTTTCAAAAAGGTCAGTGCTGTATTCCAAGACCATCTTAATTCGGGTTCCATCTTCGTAGACCCAGCATGTCATGTCGAAATTTGATCTGAAGGTTTCCAGTTCAATAGGTCGGCAATCTATTCCAGGTAGATCCAAAGGGGGCAGAGGCATGTTCTGAAGAACCATCATGACCTGGAAAAGAGGAGTTCGCGCAAGGCTTCGTTCCGGGTTCAAGACTTCCAAGACCTTTTCAAAAGGAACATCCTGATTAGTGTACGCCCCTAACGTATTTTCACGAACTTTTCGCAACAGGGTCTCGAAGCTTGTTTTTTCATCAATATGAGTTCTTATCGCCACACTGTTTATGAAAAAACCTACAATACCTTCTAGTTCCTTTCTGCTTCGATTGGCGACAAACGTTCCCACACAAATATCACCTTGCTGGGTATACCGGTAAAGGAGCGCTTTGAATCCGGCTAGCAAAACCATAAACAGTGTAGCTCCGTGCTGCGCCGCCAATGTCCTTATGCCGTTGCACAGTTGTTCCTCGAGTATCAGGGATTGACAAGATCCCCTATAACTCTGGATTGGGGGCCGTGGCTTGTCGGTAGGAAGATTAAGCGGTTCGGGTATGGTCAGAAAACGTTGTTCCCAGTAATTCAGTTGACATTTTATGGCGTCACTGAGCATCCACTCTCTCTGAGATTTTACATAGTCCGTATACTCAATAGTCAGGGGCTTAAGTAATAGCGGCTTCCCAGAAACAAAACCGGAATAAAGCGACATCAATTCCCGGACAATAATACCCACGGACCAGCCATCAGAAATGATATGGCTCATGGTGAACAGGATTACATGATGTTCAGTGTCAATTCTAAGAAGGAGGCATCTAAAAAGAGGACCTTTGGTTAGATCAAATCCTCTTTGAGATTCCTGAAGATAGAGCATCTTGGCCTCAGTTTCTCTTCCTGACCTGGGAATATGAGCGAGGTCTTCAAATCGAAGAGAAAATGATTTCTGCTCCGAAATCACTTGCGTTGGTTCTGGTCCACGCTTTTCAAAAATGGTCCTCAAACTTTGATGACGCATGACTATTTCGTCCAGACTTTTCCCCAGAGAAGAAACGTCCAATGGGCCCATAAGCTCGTACGCAAGGCAGATGTTATAGGCTGGAGTTCCTGGTTCCAGTTGGTCCAAATACCAAACCCTCATCTGGGAAAATGAGAGATCATTTTCTTCAGCGTTCAATCCACTCGATACACCGCCGACCTGGGAAAGCGACTTTTCAGGGGCCGCGTTTTGAACCAGTTTAGCCAAGTCCTCTACCGTAGGAGCCTGAAAGACATCCGCCAAGGCAATGTCCACGCTATAAGCGTCCCTGATCCTTGACACTAGCTGTACGGCCAACAGAGAATGGCCGCCAAGTGTAAAAAAGTTGTCTCGCACGCCCACTGAATCGATTTTTAGAACATCCTGGAAAAAATCGGTCAATTTCGATTCAATAGGGGTGAGCGGACCCAGAAATCCAGATTGTTCCTCACGAATCAGGTTTTCGGGGCCTGGTTTCGGGAGGGCTTTTCTATCCGTTTTACCGTTGGGCGTGTAAGGGACTCGATCAAGCCTTACAAAGGCTGAGGGAATCATGTAATCAGGCAGGTATTTTTTGAGATGACTCATTATAAAATCCAGTGACAGGGAATGTCCATCATAAGCAACCAGATATGCTACAAGATTGCTGTTTCCGGATCCATCCTCCCTCAAAATGACCGAGGCTTCCCTAACACCACTGACTTTTCTGAGTTGAGTCTCTATTTCACCCAACTCTATCCTGAATCCTCTCAACTTTACCTGTTCATCCATTCGACCAAGGAATTCCAGATTGCCATCATCAAGAATCATAACGTTGTCGCCAGTCTTATACATTCGGGCATCCGGTTCCTCGCAAAAGGGGTCTTTTATGAAACGTTCCGCAGTAAGTTCCGGTCGGTTCAAATATCCGGCGGCCAGTCCTTTGCCGCCTATGAATAATTCACCTGGAATCCCTGCCTCGACCTCGTGTCCATTTTCATCCAGGACCCTCACGTAAGTATTCTGGACGGGTCGTCCTATGGGGGTGTTATCGTGGATGATGTTGTCCGGGCTTATTGAGTACAACGTTGCGCATATTGTTGTTTCGGTAGGGCCGTATCCATTGATTATCAGAAGTCCCGGAACCATATCATGGATTGACAGCAATGTTTTCTCGGGGATGGGTTCCACTCCAACTAGAAGCCTTCTCAGTCTACTCTTGCCGGGATTCTTTCGAACCCATTGCTGCAGGTCGGCGACCATGAAGGGAGGGATGTAGGCGCTTGTTACCCCTTTTTCGTATAGCCAGTCCATAAGGTCCGGGCCGGATGATCTGACTGAATCCGGGACGACAATGACGGATGCGCCATCAACAAGAGGCGCAAATATCTCGTAAACGGATACATCGAAATTAAGACTGGTCCACCAACTACAGATGTCTCCTGGGCCAAGAGGTTGACGATTCTGAAAATCTGACAGAAGGTTTGTCACCCCCTCGTGAAGGCAGCACACCCCCTTGGGTTTGCCCGTGGAACCTGAGGTGTAAATAACGTAGGCGATGGGATTTTTGGCGAGCGCCTCTGAATCTGGCCGCAGAATGCTGGCCGTCGGCTTTTCGTTGTCGAGACAGATTACTTTGGCTGGCGAGGAAGTATACAGGCTTGCAAAGTTTGAATCTACGCAGACCACCGGGGCGCGGGTATCGTCGAGGACATCCATGAGTCGCTCTTTTGGATAGGCTGGATCGAGCGGCAAATAGGCGCATCCTGCCTTTAAAATTCCCAGAAGGGTCTCAATCACTCTCGAGGAACGATTCATCGAGACCCCGATGAATGAGTTTTGCTCGACTATGGATTCTTTGATAAGGCTGGAGATGTTTGTTGATCTTGCGTCAAGTTCTTCATAGGTGAACTTTTCATTATCACTCACAAATGCTATGGCTTCCGGATGCTTTCTAATTTGTTCCGCAATTCGATCATGGATGAAGATCGATGCTCCGGACTTTACCGCTGGCCCCCAAATGGCATGATTAAGGATTTTGTTCATTGGTTTCCCCGACTACCAATTTTTCCTGGCATAACACATTTCAAAATGTAAGGATGACTCTCAAATGGAAAATTTATCCAGATATTTTATAGACATGGGTTGTCCAGATTTCCTCTTGGAGGACTTAGTTGTACACGTCTGGCGAATCTTTTTTCCACAACTTGGACGATACGTAAACCATTTGGAATCCGTCATTTCCGATGAAGAAGTGGTATGGGCGCAAAGGCTTAAATTACCCGAAAACAGATCCGTGTTCATACTAAGCAAGGGATTACTGCGGACCCTTATCGAGAACTATACAGGAATTAGAGCCGACAGGGTAGAATTTTGTCATTCAGCCTGGGGCAAACCCAGACTTTCTCAGGACATGGGAATTGACAATTTTGAATTTAGCGTGGCGCATTCCAGGGACGGGATGATCCTGGCTTTTGGGAAATATTTAAGTGTGGGGGTAGATCTTGAATACGTCGATAAAAATTACCCGGTCATGAAAATCGCTACGAGGTTCTTTACTCCCAAAGAGTCGGAAGTCCTTCGTGAAGTTGATCCCGATAGGCTTCAGGAGCTATTTTTTGAGATGTGGGTAAGAAAAGAGGCTTTTCTCAAAGCCATTGGTAGAGGCTTGTCGTTACCTCTCGACAGTTTCGAAGTTCCACTCAATACTTCTGGCTATTGCGCCGAAGAACCTCCACTGAAGAACGCCACCATGGAAATGGACGGAAATCAGTGGTTTTTCTCCGACATAACTTTTAGAGCGTTTTATAAGGCTTGTCTTGTGACATCTCTCCCTCCATCAGCTACTCGCATCTTTGATTGGCCCTCCAAATAGGTATCCAAGAATTGTCGCTCAGTCCTGAAATCCTTTGAATTCTAAGTGATATGTTCCTTAGTTCAGTCTAGGGTTTATTTTGCTCTCCTGATTACGATAGAAATATTGCCCTAGCTTCAACGTTACGCCCAAACGTTAACACGACAAACAACTTGACCTCCGATGAATAAATAACCTATAATAGTAATTAAACTATATCTATGTGATTAAAAGTTATTGTGTTTATGAAACTATTACCTCTAGTGAGGTAACGGTTTGTGAATACAACTATTTATATTAAAACAATTTTGTTGAATGACTCTTTTATATCATTAAGGAAGATGTTTCTATAGCTTATGTGTTCAGAAAGGTTAGGCAATTATCTGTAACTAGCTTGTTAAGAAGTGTGATGGCGTTAACCGGGTAATAGTCTGAATAATATACCGGATCCTGCTTTTACCAATTGGTTTTAGCTGTGGGTTGGTTTGCGGAGAAAATATTGGGCTTGGGCATAATAAAACGCCTCGCGGCTTTTGGGCTCATTCTTGTGATCCCTGCCGTTCTTTCTTCCTGCAAGACAACTTTGTGGAGGCCTTTGCTGGACTACGCTTTTCCCGCTAAACCGGCTGCCGTTCAGCAGATGGGTGCCAATGAACCTAATCCCTCCGGTGGCGCTCCAAACAGCGATATATCACTTGCCAACGCCCCGCCAGGCAGCCTCATAGAAGTTACACTGACACAGGCGGTCCTGGTTGGATTGTCAAACAACAAAACATTCCAGGTTCAAAGGCTGAAACCTCCAATCACCAGTACTGGGGAACAGGTTGAGAGATCGCTTTTTGATCCTGTGGTCAGATCAACTTTGGAAAAGTCGAGGGAAAGGTCGGACTATTATACGGACACAAAAGAGTTCAAGAGTTCAGGTGGGGTCTTACAGTTTCTCCCGACCGGGACCACCGTCGATTTTGAGATAGGGACGGAATGGAACCCCAACTTTCCTGTGACGGCGGGATCAAGCGCCACCGATAGTACTAAAGACCAAACGAAGAGTGACTGGAGTACTTATAGCAAACTGAATATAACTCAGGCTTTGTTACGTGGTGGCGGTTTGGGTGTGAATCTCGCCGGCTTGAGAAAGGCTCGTCTGGATACTGGAATCTCGCAATATGAGGTGATGGGATTAGCGCAGACACTTACGGCGGAAATTGAAAAAGCCTACTGGGATTATTTTCTGGCTCTGGGGAAAGTCCACATTTACGGTAAAGCCACCCGGCTAGCCAAACAAATGGTCAAAGAGACAAGGGAAAGAATAGCTCTGGGACAGAAGGCGGAGAGTGAAATCTTTTTCTTGCAGGCGGAGGCCGCAACTCAGGAACAGTCGCTGATAGACGCCAAAAGCTCACAGGAAAAGACGCGAATTACTCTACTCAAACTTATGAGTCCGCCCAGTTTTGATTTGTGGAACCGGCAATTACGGTTGTTGACTAAGCCCAGGATTCCGGAAGACTCGGTGGAAGACCTCCAGGAGCATGTAAAGGTTGCCATGAGTTACAGGCCGGATATCAATCAGGCCAGACTCGAAGAGCAAAAAGGACAGCTTGAAATCGTCAAGACCAGGAATGGCCTACTCCCCAAACTGGATCTTTTTATAATGCTTGGTCGAACGGGATATTCGCAGACCTTTGCCGGGTCTGTGCTTGATTACTCGAACGGATACGGAGGAGCAGACGTTCTCGGGCGTCTTAAGCTTGAGCTTCCGGTATTCAATCGCAGGGCCAAGGCTGATCACACAAAATCTGTGATACAATTGGCCCAACAACGCGAGGCGCTGGACAACCTGTTACAGCTTGCCCAGCAGGATGTGCTTCTGGCGTATGTAGAGGTTCACAGGGCTAAGGATCAGATGGCGGCGGCCTCTCGCTCCATGAAGTTTCAACTGGAGAAGGTGGAGGCTCAAACCGAGAAATACCGGCTTGGAATTGCAGGCGCCTTCCAGGTGGCGCAGGCCCAGAGAGACATCGTTTCCACCCAGATATCCTCTCTACAGGCGCGTATCGAGTATTTGAAGGGACTAACTCAGTTCTACGTAGCTGAAGGTTCATTGCTAGCGCGTCGAGGAATCGGCTATCTCCCTGTGGGGAAGTAAAAACAGGAATTCAGTGTCAGGGTAATCGACAAGAAAAGAGCGAATTTTCTGGGAAAGTGGTAAACTACACCGATCATTTTTCATGCAGTTGGGATTTCAGGTTATGCGGAAACGACTAATGAATCGAGGTGGGTCGTGAAAAAAATTGCGATATTCATGTTTATCGACGCCATGGGATGGGAAATTATCAAGGACAGAAGCTTTCTCAAGGATCTTCTTCCCCACAGATACAGGGTAGGGATGCAGTTCGGATATTCTTCCACTGCGATTCCCACTATTCTGACCGGGGAAAAACCTACGGTTCACAAACATCTTAGTTTCTACTATTACGCTCCAGAAAAATCCCCATTCAAGATGATGAAATACCTTGGGCTTGGGATGCTGCCTTCCTCAATAGCTGATCGATGGAGGGTAAGGCACATACTCTCCAAGTTAGTTGCCAGGTACTACGGATTTTCAGGTTATTTTGAGATGTATGCTATGCCCTTCTCAAGGATTCATTTATTCGATTACATCGAAAAGACCGACATCTTTGTTCCTGGCGGTTTAAGTCCTGTGAAAAACCTTGCCGACACACTCCAAGATAATCGGATTCCCTATCACATCACCAATTGGCGGCTCACGGAGGGCCAAAACATTGACGCCCTTACAAAGGAT
>DYRE01000397.1 GCA_020718965.1 Desulfomonile tiedjei | reverse complement strand
GGCTCCGATGAGCCTCCCTTTCTTCAACTGGGTGCTTTGGGTTACCCAGAATTCATGATCAACGCCGATCAACCCGGGAGTCCATTCGTTGTCCCGAAAAAAGGCTTCAATGGAGGGAATTGAAACAACTGGGGCCACGGCCATCATGTTGGGGATGCGCCTGAGTTTTTTCACGTCACTCATCGTGTATTCCCCAGGATGATAATTATCTTCGTTTCTCCAGACCGCCTTCATGACCGTGGCCTCACCCAGGAGTTCCAGGTGTTCTCCCATTTTATTTTCAACGGAATCCCCCATTGTCTGGACTATTATGAATCCCGCTGTACCGAGGGCTATGCCAATGATCACAGCTTTGTACCGCCGACGATTTCGCAGAACCGATCGCCAGCATATAGCTAATAGGTCGTCTATCTTCAACAGGCAGTCTCCTGATTCTTTTCATCCCCTTGTTCCTGATTAGTTTAACATAACTTATAAAAGTAAAATGATTCAACCTTTCTGGATTAAGGTTACGAAACGATCAACAAAGTGTTAGATTGGCTTTTCACTATTTTCTCTGGATCCTTGCAAGAATCCAGGGTTTGGGAACTTTATGCCAGGCTCAAATCAACCTAGCGCTTCCACTGGTAATGACAGCATTTTAAGCCGTCTGGCCTATTTACTTTCCGCCCAGGCAGTGGAAGGTGTTTTGAGTTCGGTTTTCTTCCTGTATCTTGCGTGGCTCAATTCTTCCAACTATGGACAGGTTATGTTCGCAATGGCCGGGGGAGCGGTCGTCAACACCGCCATACAGTTTGGCCTATATTATCCTTTAGTGTCAAAGCTCGCCGCATCTGAGCCATCTGAATCCAGAAAACTGCTGGTAACCGTACAAATAATAAAACTCGCGCTGTTTCTCCTCTGTATGGCCGGGATTATGGTCTTTGCATGGAGACAGGAACTATCTGCAGAATTGAGTTCCGTCCTGACGATAATTTGTCTGGGGTTTTCCGTTGAAGCTTTGGCTGAAACATTTTTTGCGGAGCTTAGAGTTGCGGGCCAGCAAAATCTTGAGGCCAGGATAAAGATAACCGCTTCCATTGGTTCTTATGGTTATGGATTTATTTCCGCTGGACTTGGTCTGGGTCCTGTATCTGTAAGCCTGTTCAAGTTAATTTCCGGGATAACCCGACTCTTGCTCGGATACCGAATCTATCTAAAAGATCATTCGAGAACAGCAATCCTTTCAGTAACCTGGAATAGCGTCAACTCCATGTTTAAGGCCTCCCTGGTTTTTGCGCTGATAGAAATTCTTGGAGTAATTTACAATAAAACCAACATTTTCTTCCTCCAGAAGGCTACCGGACTGGAAGGGATAGCTTATTACAGCGCCGCATGGAATATCGTGGACGCGGTATCCATATTAGCCTCGGACCAATTTCTCGGATGGGTCATTTTCCCATTGCTGGCGACACTTTGGTGGAAAAACAGACAGCTCGCCGGAGAGTTGGTAAAAAGAAACGCACAGTGGCTAATGGCTCTTGCCCTTCCAGTGGTATTCATCCTTCACGCCGAGAGTTCCCTTATTATAAGCCTCATTTATCCGCCTCAATATAGCGACGCCATCTGGATGCAGAAATATCTGGTCTGGACAATCCCCATTTCTTTTCAGAATAATCTTTTTTCTTACGTAATGATGGTGTCAGGCGCGGCAAAGGTACTGTTACTGTTTCAGTTTATAGGCACAATTGTAAATCTTGCCCTTAATTTTACACTAGTGCCGATGATGAAACTTCAAGGCGGCTGCTTAGTAATAATTTTTACCAAGTTGTTTGTAGCATGTTTGACGTTTTTCTATTGTCGTTTTTCTCTAGGATTTGTGCGTTTCATCGATTTCTTTTTTCCTTTTGGTCTCGGTATTGTTTGCACATCCATTTTTGTTATTCTCAAACCTGTTCTTACCCTTCACCCCTCTGTAGTTATAACGGTTGTAATCTATTTTACTTTATTGTTTAAAATTGGCCCAAAGTTTATCGGTCATTTCCCAAGAAAAACAAATTAGCTGAAAGAGCTAAAACTTCTTTATGAGTAAGACCCCAACAAGAAGTAGAATCACCCCCAGTATCCTCCAGATGTTCGTGGGGTGTTCCTCATAACCTACCAGTCCAAAATGGTCCAGAACAACCGACACTA
>DYRE01000396.1 GCA_020718965.1 Desulfomonile tiedjei | reverse complement strand
GCAGGAACTGTGCCGAAAGTCCCGAAGGGACAGGGATTAGGTCGACTGGCCTGTTGGCCCATATAGTTTTAAAGAAGATTCCCCTTTGAGACCGATGAGGTTCCTATAAACGCGACCGGGGCTTCTCGATATAATATCATCGAAGTCTTTAATCTCTTCAAGAGTCTTTCCTGAGAGTTCATATAATGTAAAACCGAGTTCCTGAAGCAAGGAAAGGTATAGGTGAGGAGTGAAGCCGCATTGCTTGAGCCCATATGGCCAGAATTCGGTCATTACTATGCAATCGGAACTTTGCGAAAGAATACGCTTGGCTCCAGAAAACACTTTAAACTCCGCTCCCTGAACATCGACCTTAAGATAGTTAATAGATTCAACTCCTGCCCGTTCGCATATATTGTCCAAAGTATCAGATTCAATCGTCTCGCGCTCATCACAAAGAGGATCGGCATAAATCCTGTTGTCTCCTTTGTTCTGTGAGTTTTTATAGAGGATTAGCTTTCCTTGATCGTCTGACGCTGCTACATGACAAACCGTAACGTTGCTCTGTTGCTCTGTTGCTCTGTTGCTCTGTATGGTTCTCTTTAAATACAAGCTGCTATTTTTGTCGGGTTCAATGCAGAGTATCCGTGCATCGGCAGATATGTGCAGCGCAAGACCTGTGTATAATCCAACGTTTGCTCCAACATCAACAAAAGTCATTCCTGGCTGAAACCATTTTACAAAAAAGTCAATTTCCTCTTTTTCATATGATCGAAGTGTAAGAGCTCCAGACACGACGGGATCTGACGGGTTCAAATGGATTGTCGCACCCTTAACTCTGATTGTTCGTGGTAACATTGATGTGAGGATAAAATTTGCCCCCCTCCGCAAAAGTGGGGGCTTTAGTAAGACAGTGTAAATGAATTCGGCGGCGCTCATGGGTGTTTTGTGATTTTGTGGTTAGGTGTGAAAGGTGGAAATATTCTTTGGCCAACGTGGAGATGAGGCACGATTTTGGCGCAGCCAAAATCGTTGTCCTCCATCGTCTTGTTAGGCATTTAGTTTTGTTATGAAGGCTGATGGAGGTGTATAGAGTTGCGATTGATTTATCGCTTTCCTAGGATAGGAATAATCGTTGGTGAGTGCATTAGCGTAGACATTGAACATCCTCTCATTTAATCTCGGATCGAAGGTGATCTCATCAAATGCAAAAGCGGGATCAAAACTATAGCTAAAAATCCTTGGGACATTCCTTGGCGGATTATTCATGGAGTATATTAACCTGACTTCTTTCTCGTGATTAAACTCCATTCTTTTGTAAAGCAACGAGTCTGCGATGCCTTTCCCCGTATTGTCTAAAACATTTATATTCAGGCTACCAAATTGTTTTTGTTGTAGATATTTAACCTTTCCAATAAAACATGAGATGTCGGCAAAGGTAAGGTCTGTGCTACGCAATCCTTCAATCAATGTCCGCACTTTAGCCCGAACTCTGACACCGTTCTTATCTGGAGAGTAGATGCGCCACATTGCGTCACTTTCACGGCAAGAGGTCCAGCATTGACCAAAAACGTGATCTTTGAATCCAAACTGCGCTTTATTACCCGACTCTAATT
The DNA here is from genome assembly GCA_020718965.1 of Desulfomonile tiedjei. GTDB lineage: Bacteria > Desulfobacterota > Desulfomonilia > Desulfomonilales > Desulfomonilaceae > CAJBEZ01. The sequence goes on along the minus strand of DYRE01000396.1, from coordinate 583 downwards.
CAACAAGTCCGCTGAGAATGCAATTTTCAAATGGATCGTCCCACTTCGATGGGTGAACCAGAACGTTTTTCTTTGTGTCGAATAGTTGGAATAAGCGTTCCACGCTAAATATCCGATAGACGTAAAGCACAGGATCGATTTCGTTGATAAGTGAATTGTTCATTTCTTTTTATTGCCTAACGTTTGTGATCTGCCACGGAGCGAAGCGGAGTTGGTAGAATCACATGGTTAGGCTCTTTATGCGACATGGATGATTCCCGTCCAAGCCTGATGACCATCATTCATGTGGAAACCGGTGATCTGAATGGGGACTGTCTTCCCATCACTGTTCCTGCGGAGATCGAATGTATTGTTTCCGGGGGTGGTGAGTGACGGTGCAATCATGATAAACGATGGGAAGCGGACCTCATCTCCAAAGGCTATGTCACTGACCTCGGAAATTTCCTGGCCACTTAGTAATAGGGTGTGTTCGGTTTTGTTCATATCTTTTGCCTAACAGTATTATTCAGCCGAACTGGGTTTGGGTGGATGGTTGGTGGAAATTCTCGGATTTTGTTGACACCGAGAAAGGCGGATATCGCTT
>DYRE01000395.1 GCA_020718965.1 Desulfomonile tiedjei | reverse complement strand
TCAGGGACCTCATTCTTTTTAGACATTTACATCTATTCTCAGGATTTATGGGGCTTTTAGTGGCGGCTTTTGTTGTGAACCTGATTCTAGGTCAGTTTCATCCGGGTTTTGTAGGACAACCTGTAGCTCATACCCAAAGTTTCTGGAATTTCTCCGGAATGGTGGTCGCCGGACTTGCTTTTGCTTTAGCCGGAGGTTGCCCGGGCAGGCAGATCTTTATGTCAGGAGAGGGGGATGGAGACGCCGGAATATTTGTGCTCGGCATGATAGTGGGAGCCGCTGTTTCCCACAACTTCGGGCTTGCAAGTTCACCGGCGGGTATTGGGCCTTACGGAGCCTATGCCGTAGCCATCGGATTGATTGTATGCCTGTTGATTGGTTTTACGCACATAAACAGAATAAGATCATGACGGAGAGGTATATTGAAATGAAGGATACAGTAGACGCACGAGGCCTGTCATGCCCGCAACCGGTTCTCCTTACTATTTCACGATTAAAAAAAACAGACTCTAATCAGATCGAAGTCCTTGTAGACAATGATGTGAGTAAGGAGAATGTGTGTAGGGCCGCGACTAGTCAGGGCTGGATAGTTGATAACGTAGTGGAGGAAACGGATCAGTACAGAATCAGCGTCAAAAGAACATGACAAAGAAGAACCGTTTTCTCGACAAGGTAGCCAAACTACTCGGGACATTTGTTTCCAGGGATAACAGTGGTCCGGATCGGGGTCTCCTTCTGTTCACGAATACGAGTGATGTTATCAACGCAGAGAGAGCGCTCAAGAATCAGGATCTTGAGATCACGGTAAAAGGACCGCCACCTTCAGTTCGCACTGGTTGTGACCTTGCGATAGAATTTGATTTAAACGCTGCGCTCAAAGTGGCGCATATACTTGCAGAGCATCGAATAGAGCCATTAAATATCATACCCATCAAGGATGTTCTGCTGGAACCGGTGAGCCTCTTTCAGACAAGGGATTATGGCGAATTTCTAATGGTCAGAGCCGCCAACATGAAGATAACGATCCGGAAGGATGACGCCAGAATAGTCAATATCTCGGGCGGAGGTTGTCCTGACGTGCCGTATCTTGCTGACCAGCTCGTAGGCAAGACTCTTGGAGATTGTCCATCTCCCATCTCGATTGGGCAAACATTGTGTGGCTATGCGTTGCATCTTGCTTACGAAGAGTTGAAACGATCATGTCATTGTTAATCGTGGGAACAGTTCCTTCTGACGGAGTTCCTGTGGTCGAAGGAAGGTGTATCCACAGGGATGGACAAATAAGAATCGGCCATCACGAGTTTCCTGTCAATCGTGGCACTCCGGCCCTCATAGCCTTTGCGTGTGAGATGGCTGGACTGTTAGGCGCTGATCCTCCTCAAGCTTTGCTTGCAGGTGATATTGGCAAAGGGGATGGGAGTGAGAAAGTCTACCGTCGATTATGTGAAACAGTTTTGAACAGAGAACAGGAATTTATCGTGTTTCACTACCTTATGCCTGATGTCCACTGGTTGGGTCAAATAATGTTAAGGATCCAGGAGTTGTCGACAAGACCAGTTATGGTGGCTGACGCTGGTTTCATGTATGTGGCCAAAATGGGTGGAATGGCCCAGGAATTCGATGTTTTTACACCTGACGTAGGCGAGATGGCTTTCCTGGCCGATGATTCGGCTCCGCATCCTTTTTACACACGAGGTTTTTTGCTCAATGAGAGCCTGAGCGTGCCCGAATTGATAAGCATGGCTTATGAAAAGGAAAATGCCGCAAAGTATCTTATAGTGAAGGGTAAAACTGACTACGTTGCCTCCAGGGAAGGAATCCTGGCTAAAATTTGCGAGCCTTCGATCGAGAATATGGAACCGATCGGGGGGACGGGCGATAGTCTGACTGGAGTTGTGTCAGCCCTGATTGCAGCCGGAGAAGATATTCAGAATGCGGCTGTCACCGCCTGCAAAATTAACCGTATCATGGGACTTCTGGCTCAACCGACGCCAGCATGGGGAATAAAAGACTTTCTGCCATTTCTTTCAAACGCAATTGAAGAAGCCAAAAATTGTCCTTGACTGTCTTTTCTGAGCGGAGTTGACCCCCGACAAAATCATCAGAAGGCATAGATTATGGAGCCTATTCAATACTGTCTTTTGTTTGAAAAGAACCTGATTTATGCGATGGTCTGATC
>DYRE01000394.1 GCA_020718965.1 Desulfomonile tiedjei | reverse complement strand
AACTAACTCAACACAACGGATTCTCCAATTCCACCTGAAGCATTACACCCTGTAGTCAATGCACCCACATACAAACAACTCCCAAAATACAGAATAGTGGCGAAAATTAGGAACCGAAATGTATATTTTTCCCCCAGGATTTAAATAACATACATGGTTTCGAAGTACCGACACTGGATCGATTAAATGTTCCAAGGGGAGTGTTCAGAGTTTTGTGTCAAGGTTTCTTGTTTCCCAAGTCACCACCGATGGTAGCGGAAGTTAAAGTCGACTCCGAGAATGGGCCTTTCGAGATTGCTCGTCGGAGGAGTCGGCTTTAGCTGGAGCGGGCCTGTGGAAATCATGATTTATCACCCTATCAGAGTTTCAATTCCTGATCCAGTCTTCCTTCAAAAAATATCGCCAGCTGGGAAATTGTCAGCGACCAGTTCTGGATCGGCATCGTCCATTTTTTACTGGCATTCTGAATACCTAAATAGAGTAATTTCAAGAGACTTTCTTGATTCGGGAAAGCACCTTTCGTCTTGGTCAGCTTGCGAAATTGGCGATGCACCGCTTCAATGGTGTTGGTTGTATAGATAATACGGCGAATATCTTCGGGATATTTAAAGAACTGACTGAGCCGCTCCCAGTTGTTTCGCCAGGATTTTATGACAATAGGGTATTTGTCATTCCACTTCTTGTCCAAGAAATCAAGCTCACCTGCAGCAAGATCTTTGCTGCAGGCCTTGTATATCCGCTTGAGATCAGACATGAATTCTTTCTGATTCTTCGATCCGACATATTTCAGGGAATTACGGATCTGGTGGACGACACAGAGCTGAACTTCAGTATTGGGAAAGAGAGCCTCAATCGCCTCGGGAAAACCTTTCAGCCCATCGACACAAGCGATCAGGATATCCTTGACGCCTCGATTTGCAAGATCCGTCAGCACTTGCAGCCAGAAATTGGCTCCCTCGTGTTCGGAGATATACAGGCCAAGGACTTCCTTTTTTCCTTCGAGGTTAACGCCAAGAATCGTGTACACCGCCTTGCCTACAACCTTGCCGTTTTCGCGGATCTTATAATGGATGGCATCAAGCCAGACAATGGGATATATCGTCGCCAGCGGCCGGGCCTGCCATTCTTTAACCGTTTGAATAATCTTATCGGTAACGGATGTCAGGGTGCCGGTGGAAATTTCAAGCCCGTAGATTTCCTGGAGATGTGTGGAAATATCCTGATAGCTCATGCCCAGGCCATAGAGGGCAATGATTTTTTGTTCGATCTCGTCGTTCAGGCTGGTCTGGTGCTTCTTGACCAGTTGGGGTGTAAACGTTCCCTCACGATCACGAGGGGTGCGCAGTTCAAAATTGCCGTTTAACGATTTTATCGTCTTCTGACTCCTGCCATTGCGGCGGTTGGCGGCAATTTCCTGCCCGAGATGAGAATCCAACTCACCTTCCAGGGCTGCTTCGGTGAGATCTTTGATGAGTGGCGTGAGGATTCCTTCTTTGCCAAGTAGCGGTTTCCCTTCCTTTATTGCTTGTAGAGCAGTCTCAAAATCGAAACCCTTTTCTGCTTCAGTCATGTCAGTTTTCCTTTTTTCTGCTGAATATATCAGCTTTCAGTTAACTGACACAAAATTCTGAACGCCCTCAACTTTTTTGGCCTTCTTAACCGTTTTACTGCTCCAGACAGTCAGTGGCTTCGCCATGACAACTCCAGCGGCTGGTTCCTTTGCCTATGATCTGTACGATATTGCGGTAACGCAGATTTTGCTGGGCCCGATTGGATTTGTCGCTGGTGTTGCTTCGATGGCTTTTGCTGCCATCCTTGCTATCCGGCAGATGATTCTTCCTGCGGCGGGCGTTGTCCTTGGGGGGGCGTTTCTGCTTTCCGCTGATACCGTTGTGCAGTCTATCGGCGCTGTAATCATTTAACGATGAGATTATAGCCATGGTCGCCAGAAAGTTTCCACAATATCTGTCTAAACCTTTTCAAGTACTGTGGTTTGAGGTGGATGAGCTGGTCTTGTTCCTCTTCTTCCTTACCCTGTCATTGCTCTACGGTAAGCTAATGTGGCTTATTTTCCTGGTCTTTCAATACTCCTACACCAAAACCAAACGCTCTCAGGCACGGGGATTCTTGAAGCATGTCCTGTATGTCTTTGGCCTGATCAAGATGAACAACTATCCCGACTATT
>DYRE01000393.1 GCA_020718965.1 Desulfomonile tiedjei | reverse complement strand
GCAGGTTGTCCGCCGCCTCCCAAAGAGCGGTCTCGAGCTTTTCGATGTCTTTGAAACCGTCGGTCATCCGTCATCCCTTGCCATTTTTTGAAGGTTGACATAATTTTTTGAATAACACATCATTTGCTAAATAATATCAAAAGGATAAATGTTATGAAATCCTCCCGAGCCGAACCAAACAGTGATCTTTTCAATATGGTTGAAGCCCTGGAACAAGATATTGGGACTCTAAAATTAACCATCTTAAAAAAAATGCTTCCTCAGACGAAAAAGCCGACTTCTTTAAAAGGGGCCTTAAAAGGAATTGATATAACCGATCAGGATATAAAGGCGGCCCGAAAAGCACTCTATGAAACTTCACGATAAAATAATCGTTTCTACAGCCAAGTACCTGGACTCTCCACTGATTACTAAGAACCCGTCAAGAAATAAGCTGTACAATGCCGCTGATATCTCCGTTCATGCTGAGCTGCGAGCCTGTCGAGCAGTCGAAGCATGGCCGTATCGTTCACCCTTCGACTGCTCGACAGGCTCGCAGCTCAGGGCGAACGGTTGTAGGGCCGCTTGGTCAAGGTTATCTGTTTACAGCTCCTTAACCTCGCCTGGCGAGTCCATCATCACCTGAACCGGATTTTTTCTTGACAGTCGAACCGATAATTGGTTAGGATCGGATAATAAAAAATAGGCACGTAGCTCAGTGGGAGAGCACTACCCTGACACGGTAGGGGTCACGAGTTCAACCCTCGTCGTGCCTACCAACGATAGGAAGGACTTAGTCCCGTCATTAAAGGCGGGATTAAGTCCTTTTTCGTTTCTGCTTTCAAGAATCAAAGATTACGAATTGAAAGATGCCCTCTCACCGCGACTCGACAACGGTTATTGGCGTGTTAGTAACGCCGGCATAAAAGACGACAATCTCCGCAGGAACCTGGCCTTGATTAATGCCATAGTGCAAGGTGCCGACCACCTCGACGATAGGATCTCCCGCTTTCAGATTCAGCGTTTTCCCTTCTGTAGTCACGACCATGAGTTCCCCGCTTATCAGCACGCCCGCATTTATAACCGGATGACGGTGTGTGTCGAGTCGGGTTCCTGGAGGTATGGTGATCCGGAGAATAGTGATCTCGGGCTGACCTTGCGGATAGGCCGGCAAAGTCTCCCCATCCCAGCTTTGAGTAGTTTTAACGAGTTTCTGGACGGCCGGTGGCGCTTCGTTCGCCTCGGGAGTGACCCGAACTGGAGCACAGCCTGTTTGTAAGAGAAGAATAACGAAAAGGGCTGCGAAGATCCGAATGGTATTTTTTGCCATGAAATTACCTTATTTGATCCCCCTGAAGATAGAAAACTTGACGTGTTTGCCTAACTTATTCCAGGCCCTTAAAAAGGCCCCTGTACAACTTTTCAAATTCATAGATCCTCGGTGGTCAATGGTCATATTTCACTAAAATCCACAGGCTAAAGTCAGACTATCAAATTATAATGGTTTGGATGTCAAGATCTATTACTGGCGGATAGTCGGCAGATAACGATAGTAGCGATGCAGGAAAGAAGATAGGTCCTAGCTAGAATGCCAGGAACGGAGTCATCCATGAAATTTTACACGATCGGCTACGGCGGGAACCTCTTCCTCGATTACGACGACTGGGAAGCCCGGTATAAAGCCCTTTTGGACCAATCGGGTGACCTCTTGGTTGACTGGTCAGCCAGGTTCCTGGATTGCCCCTGCTATAAGGAGAACAATGCTCCTAACCCACGAACGGGTTCCAGATTCCGCAAGGCAGAGATGATCCGCTGCCTGGTCTTTTTGTCCAATTGAGGATACGATGGGATAGCAATGCGGTAAAATAGCGCTGTTTCCAAACCAAATTATCCATCCCACCAAAATGCCTAAACCCGGGGGGGTTAGAAAGCGTTGCTAATGAAGAAGTCAAGTTGGAATTCACCCGCGAATGGGTACGAAAGGCCGAAGAAGACTATCGCCTCGCCGAACATCTCTTCATTAGAGCTGCCTGCTCCTGAAAGCAATTGTTCCCGTTGAGACTGGCTGAGTGAGATTTAGTCCCCGGTTAGCCATGCCTCAGAATCAGAGGTAAGTGGAGTAAATAATTGGATGTCATATAGAGCTCATAGATCTCGTCGGTATCCTGATCAGCCCGATAAACCACCCGGCTGCTGTCCGGGCTGATCT
>DYRE01000392.1 GCA_020718965.1 Desulfomonile tiedjei | reverse complement strand
CTTGTAAGGCAAATTCGCCCATGGTTCAGATGTCATGGTAATAGATGCGAACAGTACTGCCGGGCATTTGGAATTCTTAGTGAGCATGGACTTCCGTCGGAACCTCAGTTCATTGTCTGGAGGAATGGGATCGTTAGGCATGGCTGCGAAACATGTTACCCCACCATTGATGGCCGCCTTTCCAGCGGTTTCAAAGGTTTCCTTCAAACAAGCGTTTTCCCATTTCTCGACAAGACTTTTGTTGGTAGTATCCGGTCTGGGAAACTCTCGTGCATGCACGTGAATATCTATGAAACCAGGAAACAGTAAGAGCGAATCATTTTGTATCGACGAAGCGGGGTTTATGGATTCGATCGTCCCTTTGTCTGAGTCTACGACAATTCGGGTAGGTTTTGTTTCATCCGGGAAGACTGCCAGATATGATAGTTCCATTTTATCCATTTCCAGCCGAGGTGTAATCCTGATTGAGATCTGTCGATGATGTCAAAACTGTTAGTTACTCAAACTTTGAATGATGGCCCTGCAAAAGGCCGGCAGATCATCTGGTTTTCTGGATGTGATTAAAGCGCCGTCCTGTACCATCTCAGAGTCCTCCCATAAAGCGCCGGCATTGACTAGATCGTCTTTAATAGCCACACAGGACGTAAGTCTTTTGCCTCTAACAACGTCTGCGCTGGCCAACATCCAGCCCCCATGACAGATCGAGGCCACTATCTTTCCACTCTCTGACGCTTGCTTCACTAAGTCCACCATCTCGCGATGTGTTCTCATCCTATCCGGCGCATAGCCACCCGGAATGATGACCACGTCGAAACTATTCGCCCTGACTTCTTTGGCAGACTTGTCGGCGGGAATCGGTATCCCATATTTTCCGTGGTAATATGAAGCGGTTCCAGATCCGATCACATCGACAACGACTCCTTCTTCCTTCAGGCGGTAATATGGAACCCAGACCTCAAGTTCGTTGTAAAGGTCCTCAACCAGTAACGCAGCTTTCTTACCTTTCAATTTCATGTTTGCCTCGCATCATCGTTGGTTCCGAATATCGAAGATAACTATTCAATCTCTATTGAAACAATTCGCATTTCGTCCTTGCCCTGAAAGATGTTCAACATTCCGTCCACGCAGGCTGGGCAAAATGGTGTGTAGCTGTCTAGCTCTACCTGGTGTCCGCAATCAAGACAAACGCCCTTGATTGGAAGAATTATGATATCGAGTGTAGCCCCAGCGACCGGGCCCTCCCTGGTCAATGCCTGAAACGCGAACTCAATGGCTTCAGGCATTACAGCCGTCATTGCGCCAAATTCCAGTTGTACCCTCACAACTCTTTCGCCTTCGTGAATTTTGAGTTGTTCCTCGATTATTTCCAATATGCTCTGTACTATTCCAAGTTCATGCATTTAATACTCTGTCGTAAACTTCGAATCTATAAGTTAAGTAGACCCTGTAAGATATTTTCTAAAGTGACCGGACTAACGCGCCCATGCGGGTATTTGCCATGGAGTTCCAGGGCTAACTTCCTGAAAAAGCCTGTTTCCAGCCGAGTCTAGAAATAATCTGTACGTTTTTTGAACATCCCTGTTTGAGTGGAAGCTGAATCCAAGCGTTCTGGCTTTATAGGAATATATGGTATAGATCAGTCCGTCAGGTGTAGAATAGAACGCCATCTTGGTCTCTTTGCCAGGAATGTCAGGAGCGTGATCCGACCATTGTGTTGTCAGCTCTTTCATTTTCGAAACATCAGGTAGATTGAAACTCTGTTGCGCCTGGGCCGGCCACAGACCCAATAAAATCAGCAATGACAAAATTGAAAATACTGTTTTTGGCATTAGTCAACCCCTCAACGGATAGATTGACCAATTCTATAGCAACATGTTTCGGATTGTAAAGAACAGGAAGTCGAACGACGAGACCAGGAATGTGGTTTTATAATCTTGAATTGAAATACCATTCAGGAAATTAGCGAAGGAGGTTGTAATGGTTACCCCAGACTGGATTGAAGGAGAAGATTTGAGAAAATATACGGATTTTCTTTTCTGGCATTATCGAGTCATGGATTCTTTCTGGTATATTTTTCTAGAGCAAGAGCGTGGGACCGATGAGGCCAATCGTATAAATGAGAAAGTATGGAGAAAAATTGCAGGCATGGCGGCAAAAGACATTGTTCGCAGGTTTGAAATAAGCGAAAAAGGCTTGG
>DYRE01000391.1 GCA_020718965.1 Desulfomonile tiedjei | reverse complement strand
AAGTCATCTTGCCAATGAAGCGGCACACGCTAGAAACGCTGATCGAACAGGTAATGTGGATACAGAACCGAAACCATCGAGCCCACCTGTCACACAGAAAGAAGTGCGGGATTGAAGTCTTGAATGTCCACTAAGTCACGTTGTAGGGTTATAGATGGTCGAAAGAACGGCAACTAACTCGTTTTGTTACGAAACGGTTTGAAGTAGCTACCGGGCCTTTGTCAATGCCACCTAAACGAGTAGTTATGAAGAGGCCTACCTAAACGAAATCTACGGCCCGTATAATTTCTGGCAGTCAGATCTCACATAGTCAAATATCCGACGAGAATCATCGGAGTAAAGCTGAATTGAATCGAAATCAGGCATGAATAATAGTTTCTGCATCAAGAGTCCATCATCATCGAACCACTGGGGAAGTAGCCCACCCAGAAAGAAACCTCTTCCCTGAAGAACTTTCACCAACTCCCCTATCCAGGGCGAGGTTAGTTTAAGCCATAACTGAACGACGATGGCGCCCTTTTTCACAGCTTCGGATTCCAGGTCCGATATGTGTTCAGCAAAGTCGGAACCGGTTTCATGACAAGCTATGCGCGCTACCTTTGCAAAATCGAAGAGATCCATGTTAGAGCGGGAAACAGTGTTTTTGGGAAGCAGAGACGTTGATTCAGAAAAAGAGCGACCCATCGAGAAATTTTCGTACATAAATCTCAGAGCTTCAATGTAGGGCTTTGGTAAAAAAATGTTCTGGGGGATGTTGCGGAATATACGAAAAAACAACAAAGTGCTAACCCTGTCAGAGGTCACACCCTCACCGGCGTATGCCTCGCCGGGCATCAAACCAACTTCCAGCGACGTAACATTGTAATGATAATTGCGCCCTTGTTTCTGCATACCTACATGGCTGGTTACCGGTTCACCAAAGACGGTGTGCATATCTAATCCTGGAATTACATTGTCCATCATGAATTTCTCAATGGCTGCGGAGACCCCTTGACGTCGCCATTCCTTAAGAACCAGACCGACTCCCCATTCGTAAACTCCCCGACTTGGCGCCGACCGAAAAAGGTTGTGAATACCTATGATTTCTTTGTCCATGGACCTTGCGACAACGCTGTAATAGGTTCCTTCCTGATTCGCTTTGACGAGTTGAACCGGATCATAGAACATTTTGATGGGATAATCCTCCCCATGAATGGACCGGAACAGGCGCGCGACGCCCTCAGCATCGTCAGCGCAAAAAAGATCCACATTAAAACTTCCTTTGGTTATGTTGGATAGATCTTTAACATCGATTGCCATGATTCTTTGTTTATTCCTTTCAAGAACGATGCGCTTAAGCTCAATCGTTAGAACGCCCTGATTTGGTGGCCAGTAACTACTCAAAAACTCCTGGAGAACCACACTTCCAGGCAGTGTATTGAATAGGCCGGGGTTTTTGCAAGGGGTTTGGGAGCGTGTTCAATATTTCATGTGTACTCAAACTTTCATGGGCGTACATCCTGTTGACAACGGCGGCGTATACTAATAATGAAGTCACGGTCTGTAAGAAAAACTAATGTGAAGGAGGAGATCTGATGAGAAAGTTGATATTGGTGCTTTCAGTTATGATGATTTTGACGACTTCTTTATGTTTCGCCGCTGATAAGCCGGGCGAAGGCTCGTCCCAATCAATGCCGGTTGATGTGCTGATCAGCATGGCGGAGAAGGGAGATCCAAAGGCTCAGTACGATGTTGGCGTAGTCTTTTTATATGGCAGGGGTGTGCCCAAGGATGAGGGAAAGGCTGTAGAATGGTTTAGAAAAGCTGCGACAAAGGGTTATAACATGGCCGAATATGCCCTTGGCAGGATGTACTATTATGGGCAGGGAGTGGCTCAGAATGGCAAAGATGCTGCTGATTGGTTCCTTAAGGCAGCCAAGAAGGGTAGCGCAGACGCTCAGTACGCCCTGGGAGTTATGTGTCAGTTCGGAAAGTACCTCGAAAAAGATCTCAGCAAGGCGGCGCAGTTCTACAGATCTGCGGCAGACTCCGGCCTTGCAGCGGCCCAATGTGCGCTAGGAGCGATGTATAGTTTGGGAGAAGGCGTTGAAAAGGACGTAGTTAAGGGAATTGAATGGCTGAAAAAATCTAGCGCCCAGAATTATGAGCCTGCTCAGCAGACTCTGTTAATTATCCAATCAGGAGATCCCAATGTCGAAATTAAAA
>DYRE01000390.1 GCA_020718965.1 Desulfomonile tiedjei | reverse complement strand
TGTCGCGCCAGCGGCATAGCCGGGTAGCTACGTTCGGATCGGATAACCGCTGAAAGCATCTAAGCGGGAAGCCCACCTCAAGATTAAATATCCCGGGCTTAGGCCCCTGAAGACCCCTCGAAGATGACGAGGTTGATAGGCTGGGTGTGGAAGTGTGGTAACACATGGAGCTTACCAGTACTAATAGGTCGTGAGGCTTGATTCCTTCAATAATATGTTTTATCCTCGATCTCCTATTTGGTTGATATATACGCCGACTTTTTATGTCGGCCTTGCTATCATCCTTTGTTTTTCAGCTTCCCGGTGACTATGGCGGAGGGGAAACACCTGTTCCCATACCGAACACAGAAGTTAAGCCCTCCAGCGCCGATGGTACTGCGTTGGGTAACCGCGTGGGAGAGTAAGTCGTCGCCGGGATAACCATTACCCCTGTTTCGTATTTTGCGAAATAGGGGTTTTTCATTTAATATCTCACAATTCGCAGGGGAGGTTTCTTGGGTATGGCGCCTTTGTCTCTGGGACCGGGTGATGATGTTGACGCCTGGTGTGGAAAATGTCTGATGGTGATGAACCATAGAATCATAGCCGTTGTTGGGAGCCAGATCAAAAAGGTGGAGTGCCTCACTTGTCATGCGATTCACGCATACAAGTCCGAGCCGGGCGCTAAGGCCACCCGCGAGATGTCCGGACGTTCGGTGGCAGACCGTGGAAAGAACTCTGTAGGGAGAGTCCCACGCACCTCGAGGGCTGAAAATGAATGGAGTGTTATTATGACCGAAATGCAGCCTGAAACCCAACCTCGGTCATACAATATTACCAAATCATATATGGTTGCTGAGTTTATAGAGCATCCAAAGTTTGGAGTGGGCAGGGTTATGGAAATTACTGGGGCCGAAAAGATGGTAGTTATCTTTAAGGACGGCAGAAAGACCCTCCTATGCAACCGGGTCGCAGCAACGATCTGACGTGGTTTTCATTCCTTGTGTTTGGTCATCCTTCGAGGCGAATTGTGGAGAGAGAATTAGGGCGCCCAGAATTAGTTGTTAAGAAGGCGGCGCCTTTTTTGAATTGCTTTTTTTCGGCAAACTAGCTAAAATGTTGCCACTTGGGAGTGTAACATGAAGAAATTATCAATTACGTTATTGATCATTTCCTTTAGTATTGCCCTTTTTGGTTTTTCCGCCGGGGCGGAGGAGTTTCCTTCACAGGTTCCGGCAGCGTCTCAGCCTCAGATTAAGGGGCAGAGTCATCCTGGACCCTTCCAGGGCTACGTTCCTCCTCCGCCGATACGCCATACATGGCCAGGTGGTTATAAAGTCATTTTTCATGAAATGATGAACACTCTCATGGATCATATCGTGGGCCAGTATTAGGCCTCTTCTTCCAAAAAAACATCATCATACATTAGAGCACAGGTGAACAGCGATCCGGTAGTGTCGGTTCCAGGTTTATGTTGGGAATTCCAGTTGGAAACCAACAGCTTACTGAAATTGGCGCCTCGGTTTATTGCCAAGTATATCAATGTGAATCTTTTTCCTCTTTGCGACCTCTAATATAATAGAGACAAGCGGAGGTGGATAACATGAACGATAACGCAGTACTTCAGGAAAACGGTTGCGGCTGTACAAATAATCAGGAAACTGTTCTATCTGCCGCATGTTGCGAATGTAAATTAAAAATGGAATTAACGTTTGAGGAGCAGGGAATTCTTGATAGGCTTCGACAGATAAAGGGAGCAGCGAGAAACATAATTGCGGTAATAAAGGACTTGGAACAGAAGAGATTTGAGACGGAAGGGTCCAGGCGCATTTCTATGGAACATGAGTGGCATAGGCTATCCCAGGAACTGGAAGGACTTAGAGCAAGCTGGGCGGACCTGACGAGGCGTCTTGACGAGGCAACTGAACGAAAATGGATAATGCTTGGACATCGGCAACCTAAAGTATAATCGCCGACTGTTAATAATTCCATTATATGTGATTGGGTTTATCTTAGCGCTAACAGAAAGAACTTAATTTTGGAAGACGAGATCGCCACGCTGACTATATCAGCAAAATGGAATATTATATCACCGGCAGTTAAGCATTTGGTGATTTCTGCTGCGGAGTTGGCGTCATTAGGTAAAGAGGACTCGGCTGAGTTTGGAGAAATAGTTGAAGAAATAGTTTTTAGGCTTATGGTACTGAATTCAGACGCAGATGAGAATCAGCCATT
>DYRE01000049.1 GCA_020718965.1 Desulfomonile tiedjei | reverse complement strand
GGAGTTGTCAAGGTCGGTGTTCTTGATCTGATTAAAATAGGACATTGCAATTTGATATCTCGCCCTCGGAGCCTCTTTGTCACCCGGGTACAGCTCCATGAATTGGAGATAGCGTGCAATGGCCTTGTCATACGACCCTTCGTCGTAAAATGAATCAGCTATGGCCAGATAAACCTCAGGCATCTGTTTGAATTCAGGGTGGCCTGATTTCAATTTCTCCAGAATATTTATGCCATCCTGATATTGCTTTTCTTTTATTCTCTCTTTTCCCTGATTAAAGAGTTCCTCCGCTGATACAGTTTTATCTTTGACATCAGCCGCCCACCAGGACTGGCAACCAGTCGCCAGCGTTACAAGCAATGTCAGCAGAACGAAACGGTATATTGACAACACTCTGGAATTTCCTCTCAAATTACATCACTTGCGAGATGTTTATCAATCTAGCGCAGTTATGTCAACAAATCGTCAATATGTTCGATGTAGGATTCGATCCGAGATTTTAATTAGCGCTCTCTTTTCTTCAGAATCCTTGAATAACGAAAGGCTCTCAACGGCCTTTGCCAGATATTGACGGCCGCGAGCCAGTGTTTCAACTGTTCCTTCTCTGCGAGAAATAAATTCTTTGACCCACATGAAGTCATCGGGTGAGACTGATCCAGAGGAGATTATGTCTTTAACTATTTTCTTTTCATCCGGAGTAGCTAGTTTTAACGCCGATATTAGAGGAAGAGTCAATTTCCCTTCTTCCAGATCTTTGCCAGGATTCTTCCCCATGGTCTCCTTGTCTGATCGGTAATCGATGAGGTCATCAGTCATCTGGAACGCTACACCCAGATTGAATCCGAACCTTGACAAGGCTTCCTCCTCCTCGGAGCCGAGTCCTCCAAGGATCGATCCACATCTACAGGCAGTCTCCATAAGAATCGCAGTTTTGTCGGTTATTACCTGCACATAATCTTCTTCAGAAAAATCGATGTTTCCGATGTTTGCCATCTGAAACAACTCGCCTTCGCTTAACCTTGCTGTGGTGTTTGAGACTATTTCGAGAATTCTAAGGTTTTTGAGAGACGTTAGAGCCGAAAAGGCTTTGGCCAGTATGAAATCACCCCCCAAGACACACATTTCATTGGACCACAGCGTGTTAGCGGCTGGTCTTCCACGTCTGGTTTCGGCGTAATCAACCACGTCGTCATGTAACAGGGTAGCGGTGTGTATACATTCTATGGCCCCGGAAAGGGTAATGGCGTCCATTCCAGTATATCCACCGATCCGGGCCGAAATCACGGTCAACTGTGGTCGAATCCTCTTACCCCCGCTATTCATTATATGAGCCCCGATCTCAAACGCTACGGGAACACGACTTTTTAGTTGTTGAATAAGCTCGGATTCCAGCTTATCCATTGTTGTTTGAATTGATTCTAAAAGATCCAAGCTTGTTCTCCGGAATATTTTGTCATCCTGTAAACTTGAGTTGTGTCTGTGATTCAGCCATAAGTGGAGCGACAAATTATATCAGCATTTAAATTCATCTATTCAGAATACTTGCGAATTTCTTCAGGAAACTGACGTGATTTAATGTACGGTGTAAAAAAAAGCATCAATGGCCTGAATCATTAAAAATGCGATTATAATCGAGACAGCCGCGTGTGGAGCGACTCCCTGGAGTTTTTGGGTCCATTTCTTGTCACTCCATTGTCCAAGCTTAAACTGCGTAATTAACGTCCAGAGCAATCCGATCACTAAAATAACATACTGGATGGCTTGGGTTGTTGCGGGATTGACGGTGATTACCAGACTTCTCAGTATCTCAATGTCAAAATACCTACTCATGATGATCGGGATGTGTACTCCCAGGTTAATCAAATAGTAGACATGAAAAGCAGTGAAACAACTCAACGTAAGGGGTAGCAGGGCGAGACCAAAACGGGCGTAGTTCTGTCGAAGGGTGTCGCCAAGAACCTGGGAAGATATCCTGGCTGCGGCCAAAGTCATGAGGTTCAGGCTAACTATAACAACCAGAAAAATCAAACTGAAGAAAATAACGGAATTCAATGAGGCGGCAGATGATATAGCCTTATATTCGGGCATTTTGCTAACCATCTCACTGAAAAGCCCACCGATCATACCCAGGACAAGAAACGCCGTGCCGGCATGTCTCTGGCTAAGTTGCCACAACTCTTCTCCTGGAGGCCTTAAATTAAGGCTGATGGCGCCATGAGGACAATTCTTGACACATTGACCGCACAGTCGACATACCCTGTTGCTTCTCAGTCGCGGTCCAGCGTGTCCAAACTGGCATCCTTCGCTATCCGCGGTTCCCAGGAAGCACTCGTTGGACGAACATTCCGAAATACAGACATTGCTGTTGGCGCGAAGTTCAATAAAAGAAGTTTTTGACAAAACACCAACCATTCCTCCCAAACCGCATAAATACAGGCACCATGATTGACGCTCGTATACCATCGAAACAAGTATGGCTGAAAGTAACATCGCAACAAGAAGCATACCTAGAATCATTGGAGAATTCCGGATATTTGTAGCGGTTTCAAACCAAATAATAAAAAGAACGGCCCCTGCTATCAAAAAATCCGAGTGTTTTTTCAGAAATGCGGGGAACGGTCTTTCAAGCGACACCAATTTCTTGGCCAGATTTGCAATGACACCTATTGGACAAAGAGAACACCAGAACCTGGCCCAGAAAAGTGACCCAACAATTAATATAGGCCATCCCAAAGCCCAACTAATAAGCGCTGCAGGGTTTTGCATTGGATCAGCGGGACCGAGGAACAGGAGTAGTAGTATCAAGAAAAAGAATGGAGCTACTGCGCTTTGCAACATAGCGGGAAAAAGAGGACTCAAAAAAGCTTTCTTAATAAAAGAAAATCTGAATAGATTGAACTTCCATTTCCCCTGAATCCTTTGCAGGTCAAAATATATATCCTGAGGTCGGAGTACACTCCTCTCGCAAACCAGAATAGCCCTTTTCAGTGTATTGGACAGTTCCAGGTCATTTCCAGGCCAGGAATAATTAAGGAGAGTCTTCAAAGTTTCTTTTGGCAACTCACCCAGATTGCGCCCTAGTTCTGTCTGATATTTCTTGAGATAATGACTGATCAGGACAGGAATTTCCCGTCTTCTGTTCCTAAGGGGCGGTATTGTTATGGATCTTTCGAGGAGACCAAAAATAAGCGGGTGATTCTCTAGAGCTATGTCAACAGGAGCCAGTCTGGTTGTTGCTATCAATCTGACCTTGGCCCTCAATTGAGTCATGCCCCCGCATCTTTTGAAGGTTTCCGTTATGATAGCCTCCATCAATTTCATCTGGCAGATGGGTGTAAGCTTTTCAATTCCTCGAATAAGCAGTGTACCGTCTTCACTCAGTTCAAAATAGCCGGCGGTTTCCTTCATGGATCCATCACGCCCCGGCTCCTCAGTTCCAAAGAGTAACCTCATTTGCTTATCTGTGAGCGCTTTCTCATCCAGGCTTTCGGAGCCCTGGTCCAGCGGGCTGGTTAGCAAATTCTCTGAAGTCCTGTGTAAATCAAGGACAAGAAAAACTTCCTTGCAGTGCCGGCTCTTCTTGAATACTTGATGGGCGATAACTTCCTTGCCTACCCCGCTTTCTCCTATTATCAGGGCGGGCCCGTCAGAGTTAGCCAGATCTTCTATATTCGAACTGAGGTTGCGTTTGATATATTCCCCAATAACGTAATCAGGGAATATGTGATTTTCCTGGCTGATCAATGATTGCAAGGAGCGTCTCTTGAGCTTACTTTTCAACATAATGCGGTCAAGAGACATTATTTTTCGGACGAGATTCCTGATCAGACCGACAATGAAATCAGGACTTTCTCTCAGGAGCTTTTCGAAATCTTCCACGGACATGTCCAGAGCTTTCACCGGTTCATCAGCGATCAACTCTGCGTCAGATTGCCACGGAACTCCTGTAAAAAACTCAATTCCCCCAAAGATATCCCCCGGCCCTCGGGAGTCAACTACTATGCTCTCGTTGTCGTTGTTTTTTAGAACTACCCCCGCGGATCCAGAAACAAGATAAACAACCCTTACAGCCGATGTGCCTTTGTCCAGGATAAGATCACCCGGGTCAAAATGTCTGATGACATCCTTTTCATGAGCCAGGTGTCTCAACGGGACCGGAATAAGATCCATCAAGTCTGTTACGCCATACAAACCCGCAGCAGGATTCGATTTAGGGGACAATCGGTAAACTCCGAGGTCAGCGGACAAATATGCCGACTGGCTAAACAGAACAAGAACTTCCTCAACATCTTCCGGCAGTCAGCGAATCATTTTTTGATTATGTAACAAAACATCGCAGAAAACAATTCTAATCAGAGCTTGAGCGCAGTCAGTTCAGAGAGCCTATCTCCTTATCAGCGCCCTAGCCACGACAAGATCACCCAGATCTTCGACACGCGCATCAATTCCGTTAATCTCATTGTCCTTAATATATTGTTTCAATTCTTTTTCAAATACCATCTCAGCTTTTCCAAATTCTTTCATTGAAATCACGCAAACATCTTTCATGTCATAGCGCAATCCAACCCCTAGAGCCTTAAGACAGGCTTCTTTCAGACTCCACATTCGGGTAAATTGACGTTCGCTGTTTGGCGCATTGTACGCCAGGTTGATCTCGGTTTGCGTAAAGTAGTCTTCTGCCCACGATTGCGCTCTATTTTCAACCTTTTCGATATCTACTCCTATGCCCTGAAAAGCGCTTGAGTGTCCAACTGACGCCATAACGAAACCATTTGAATGACTGAGAGCTATTTCGGCAAACTCCCCATCGGGATTGTCGGATAAACGTGCCGTGGGTTTGCCCGATGTGTTGGCGAAGATATTAATAGTATTCCCATTTCTGTGACCGTTTCCATTATGTGATAAAAGGCGATTTAACGCTTTCTTGATTACCAGTCTACCCGCCGTCCATTCTTTTTGTCTTTTCGCAGAAGCCTTGGCCAGCCTGGTTTCGGCGTCAGTGTCGACAAAATTTTTTAGGGACTTCGCGTCACTTTCTGTTAGATCCAAAAGCTCTTCCACAACTGAAAACTCTTCAAAAATTCTGTTCATAAAAGAGCCGCTTTTCTCAAGTTCGATCATCTCTACACCACGTAAGACAAGTAGAGGAGTTCCTTCCGCAGTATTTACAACGCAGTCAAATCTAATCCTGGTTCTGCCCTGATCTGATTCTCCGGTTATCACCCCGGAGGGCGTCAGAGTTCCGTAAGCCGGCAGGCCTTCTGAATCAAGGATCACTATTTCCTCGACTGAAACCGGCAGAGGCATGATTCCCAATGACTCGATTGTCATAGCCGCCCCCGCCTGAAACGCGGCCTCAATGACTGGTGGAATAAGGTCAGGAAATATATCAGGTCTTTTTTCAGTGTCCCTGAATCTAAAACGTGCTCCAACCCCGTCGTTTGCAACCGAAACATAATCCACAAATCGAAAAGCCGGGCCGTGGAAGAACTTCGAGTAAATCTCCTCCTCAGGAACAAAAATAGTGTGATTCAAGTTTAGGTCTGACCGGGGTAGATCTAACTGCGCCGCATCTCCCAGGTGTAACTCATGGTGAATTCTTGATTCTCCAAAAGGTTGCCCCTGTTTGTCCAGCATTTTGCTCGATATCTGAGCCCTGTATTTGGCTCCATTGGCTGAAGTTCTTTCCACGGTTATTTTTGCAGTAAATTTTTCAGGTCTGAATATTTTTAATGGTTTTAAGAAACGCACATTCTGAATCACAAGCCTGGAAGATTCAGGATCGAGAATCTCCAGGGCTTTTCTCATGATCTCGATGCCTCCAACGCCAGGTAGCACGGCAGCCCTATCTATCCTGTGATCGTTCAGGAGAGGATGCCCAGGATCGAGGTCAATTCTGAATGTAGCCTTTTCAGCGGGAACGAGTTTCTCCAGTGTGACTCTTTGTCCAGCCAGAATATAAGATTCACATGGTTGATGGTCGGGAATCGAAAAAGCGTCTTTTTCAAAAGGCCCCAATTTGCCTGAAACAAGTGTTTCCTGTGAACCCGATGATCGGGCCAGTTCCTGAAGAAAAGCGTCTACGCCCTTGTGAGGAGGTATGAAGTCTATACCGGCCTGTTCGAGAGTCTTCTGAACGCTCCCCCTTGACGCCATACCAATCTCTGCCCACGGAGCCCAGTCAATTACTGAAGCCCGAATGTCCGCGCCACTTTTGTTGATCCATCTGAACAAGTGCGCAATGGAGTCGTTGGCGGCTGAATAGTCTATCTGGGCTAGGTTGCCAAAACGCCCGGCCACGCTTCCAAAACCAATAATTCTTCGAGGAGGAAGCTCATTGTTTTCAAGGGCCTTAAGGACATTTCTAGCTCCTTGAACCTTGACATCAAAAACGGACCATATCTGCTCAATGGTCTTTGACCGCAAGGACTTGCTTATGTCAATTCCCGCCCCATGCACAAATATATCGACGCGTCGGCAAAGCCTGGCAACTTCTTCTATTACGCTATCTACGGCTGGGGGATTAGTGATGTCAACTGTTCGATAGATGACTTCAGAGCCCAAGCTTCTCAATCTCTTAAGGTTTTGAAAAACCTCGACCTGGTTACGCAGCTTCGTCAACTCCTTTTCCACCAGAACAGGAGTTGGCGCCGTGCCATCCCTTTTGTACCGGTCGATTATTCTGTTTTTTTCTGATTCCCATTCCATGTCCCCAAATGTGGACATGGTTTCAGCTCTATTCGAAAGAGGTGAACGACCTAGGATTACAAAAGTTACGGGTACCTGTTCGGCAATCCGGGCAACGCACGCCGCTGTTATCCCTCTTGCTCCACCTGTAACCAGTACAACTTCATCGGGTTTGACGGCGGCAGACGTGTCTACTTGCGACAGTGGTTCTGAGAATCGTACACACTGTAGTTGGAGTTTTTCCCCTACGCCTGTCTCCAGTGGAAAATCTTCCGAGAGGCTTCTGAGGAAAATTCCCGGCGCATGTTCATCCAACGCTTTCGGATGAATGTCGATACAGCGACAAATTGTCAGCGGGTACTCTCTGGAAAATGATTTGGCGGCCCCTGAGATCGCTCCGAACATGTAACTGGATTGATCCGGGTTCTGAAATCCAAAAGCGCCGTCTTCTGACACAATGTTTACCATGAAGACCGGCCCATCATCGTAAGTCGCCGCCAGTTCGAGAAAAAGTTTAAAAGTCCGCTCGACAGCCCTTTGTATATTGGTTTGAGTTGAGACGTTTACTACTCCAATGAGGCTGCCCCGCCTGTTCCTTATTTCCCCGGGATCTTCCAAAGCTACAACTGGAACTGATCCCATAATTTTTTGAAGTCCCTCTAGCAGACGTTTATTTCCCCCGAGAATGACCAGTTCATCTATTACGGGAATCGTTGAGGCCTTTACTGTGTCAATTGGAGTTAACACAGCCTCACGCAAATCTACACACGCGTCATTGCCAAACTCTTGAAGGGAAACAACCGTGTTTTCGGTTGCGCCGGTTGCCCCTGATGATGCGGCTTTTTTCTCCAGCACAAAGCCGATTATGTGTTTAATTGTAGGGAAGTCTGCGATTTTCAAACCGTCGATTCTTGGAATTCCAAAAGTTTCCCTGACTTCCGTAATAAACTCAGCCTGTTTCACCGTGTCAACGCCCAGGTCGGCTTCAAGGTCAAGGTCAAGGTCGAGCATTTCCGATGGATAACCTGTCTTAGCCGAAAGCAGGTGAAGGATTTGGGAGGTTACTTCGGTATCATCGCTGGAACCTGCTGTGTTTTCATTAAAAGCGCCGTTTAGCGGATCAGCTCCCACGGGGGATTCTGAATCCGTGTGTTCCATGACGAAGTTGATGATGTGACCAATAGTAGGGAATTCAGCTATCTTAAGTCCATCAATACGCGGTATGTTAAATTTATCCCTCACGTCGGAAATAAATTCCGCCTGTTTCACCGTGTCTATTCCCAGGTCAGCCTCAAGGTCAAGTCCAGTCTCCAGCATACCAGGAGGATAGCCTGTTTTTTCGGACAAAAGTTCGAGGACTGCATTTTGGATCCCCTCGATCCCTGTCATAGAAGAAGATGCGACCACGTTTGTTGACGGCTTTTGAGGCAGCGCGACAAGTTTGGCTTCATCAACCCCAGGTTTTTCCACCAGTTCACGATTTTTTACTTTCAGTATCCGGTTTTCAATTGTAATTACTGGATCTTTGAAACCTGTAATTTCTTTAAGCCATTGGCGGTTTGCTCCAAAATCAGTGACTCGATTCTCTTCGCACGCCATCACTTTATACAGAGACATAACGATTTGAGATCCGAATCCAGCGGCCAGTCTGAATGCGTAACTAGCTTCAGAAGGTCCTCCAGCGCTCAGATTCATGTCCTGAAATTCCGGGTCCGGAACCTTAAGATTCGGAATAGGTGGAAGAAACTTCTTCTGCAAACATCTTAGCGCTACAATATCTTCAACACCGACTCCCATAGTGTGACCGGTAAAACCCTTGGTGTTTGCGATGGGTATTATTTTTGCGCTTTCTTTGAAAGTCGATCTTAATGCCCTGACTTCTGAGGAAGAACTTCCCCCACGTTTTGGCGAATAAGTTTCATGTGACATGAAAAACATTTTCTTTGCCAGGTCATGACGTGACTCGTCGGACTGTCGCTCCCATTTTGAGACCATCTTTTCCATTACAGAGGATATGTGATCTACATCAAGACGGGTGCCGTGAAAACCGCTATTCGCTACTATTCCAGCCTCAATAGAGGCAATGGGCTCTATGCCCCGACGTCTTGCCAGGTCTGCACTCTCCAGTACTACGGCCGCGGCCGCTGACCCGAGTATCAAGCCATGTCTGCGGTCATCGAATGGTAGGGCGGCTTCAGTTATGGCGCCATTAGTTGTAGCCGCTCCTAGCGCCAGAAATCCGGAACCAATCCAGGGAAAAAGCTGTTTGCCGGCAACGTCGTCCGCTGCGACCACCAGCACTCTTTTAGCCTGCCCAGTTCTAATCCAGTCACGTCCCAGGAGTATAGCCTGTGTAGTTCCTGCGCAAGCTGCGTCAACATGAGTATTTGGACCCTGAGCCTTGATGATTTGGGCGAGCTGGCTGTGGCCCATGCTCATTACTCTGAGAAGAAAATTACGATTAAATGAATAAAGTTCACTGGAGTTTGACAAACTTAGTCCATCAAATTCCTCTGTGAACCATTTTGTTAGCAGTTCCTTTTCTTTGTCGTCTCCGATCCTTTGTACGAGTCCTGTGTAAAAATCTATCAGTCTTTTTTTGGCTCCTGCTCCAAAACGGGCGCTGGTCTCCCTGGTGACTTCATCCACCAGCGACGCCATGCCAGGAAAGGCCGAAGCGAAGATAACCCCTGTTTCGTCTCTCAGGTCAGGTGGCAGAGCCCAGGCGTCGGGCAGGTCGATCCCTGAGCTGGTTGTCTTAATTTGCCTCATCAAGGGGATACCCGAGTCTGTCAGGGCCTCCAGCCCTGCAGCTACAGCGAGGCGAGTAGTGACATCCATCGCTTCTATTACGCGGTTTTCCAGACCGAATTCTTCAATGAAAGAATTTTGATCATCGAAAAAGCCCGCCAGTTTGATCACTCCGGACATGTGGTCGACACGCTGCAATTCGACTTCACCTGATGGTCCTTTGAAAACCCTTTCGACATTTTTTTCGAGCATCTCCCTGCGACTGTTATCGGGGACACTCTTGATAAAATTCTTGCCAAAAATGAGATCATCAAGATTTGCCTTGTCAAACACAAACCTTGTGTCAGAAGGTAATCCGGCAGCCATTCCGGAAATCACCACCGGATTGAAATTCATCCCTTCCGTTTTTACTACTGTGACGGTTTTTTCCAGGGGCAGGATGTTCTCGACAAACGAACTAAAGCTTGATTTTATTAGTGTGCGTATCGGGTTGGCCTGAAGTTTGACGAATGTTTTAAATTCTTTTTTGGCTACTATTTCTTCCAATTCCGCATCTAAAAGCCAATCCAAAGGTGAAGCGGGGGCATGAGGCAAGATGGCTTCGGCGCTTACCTTCTCAATCGATTCATTGGCCTTTGAGACTACTCTTAAATTCGATTTTTTCCTTTTTTCGTGAACCTGATCCGATTTGGAGGCGATTTCCGCAGCGTCGATATCAATTTCGAATCCTTCTACAACAAGAGCCGCCAAAGATTCCAGAATTTGAATGATTCCGGTCTTTTTTGGATGATTGGTCGGCAGGGCTAACGTGTCTTTTGTCAACGTATCCATGGTCAGGTTGGTCATGACCCGTTTGGGCCCGCATTCCAGAAACACTCTTATTCCATCGCTATGAAGTCTCCGCAATGTCTTGACCCACTCAACCGGCGCCGCAAACTGTTTTCCCAGGAGGTCTCTGATTCGCGAGGGAGCCCCGGGACCAACAGGATAGTAATCTCCTGTAACATTAGACACGATTGCTATTTCCGGCGATGACACCTCAAGTTTTTCCAGCGTCTTCATGAATGGTTCCCTTGCGGGCGCTACGACGCCAGAGTGAAATGCCGCTGATACTGGAAGGACTACTCCCTCAAGACCTCTTTCCTTGAATCTTTCGCCTGCCTTCATTACGGCCGCTGTCTCTCCCGATATAACTGTCTGTTTCGGGGAGTTCTTGTTTGCGGCCACAACATATCCATCAATTTGCGATAAAACTTCTTCAACCAGACGAGCGTCAGCGGGAATACTCATCATCAGTCCGGGGTCAGCCAAACTTACTCTCGCCATTTCTCGACCTCGAACGGCAACGGCTTCAAGAGCGTGACGAAAACTGAGAACT
>DYRE01000389.1 GCA_020718965.1 Desulfomonile tiedjei | reverse complement strand
GCTAGGGATTGAGACTGGGACTGGAACGCCCGGACCAACGAGGTGTTCTTTTCAAATCAGTGGAAGGCCATGCTGGGATATGGGCCATCCGAAATCGGCAGTACCCTTGAGGAATGGTCGCAGAGACTGCATCCGGACGACATTAAACAATGTTACGAAGACCTGGAAAAGCACCTTAGGAGAGAATCCCCATTTTATGAAAACGAACACCGTTTATTGTGCAAGGATGGAACCTACAAATGGATTCTGGACAGGGGAAAGGTAATGGAATGGGACACCGATGGCAAACCCCTTCGAGTCATTGGCACTCACACTGATATCTCCGAACGTAAGCGCATGGAGGAGGCTCTTAAAGAAAGCGAACAAGAGAAGTTCCGAACAGTGGCGGATTTTACCTATGACTGGGAGTACTGGATCAATCCCGCCGGCCTTTTAGTCTATGTCTCCCCATCCTGTGAGAGAATCACGGGATACCGTAATGACGAATTTATCAATAACCCTGGTCTCCTCACAGATATCATCCATCCTGAGGATAAAACGCTCTTTGAGGATCACTTCAAAACAAGGGATTCGGAACCCGCTCATGAAATTGACTTTCGCATTATTACCCTCACAGGAGAAACACGTTGGATTGGGCACAGTTGCCAGGTAGTCCACAGAAAGGATGGCGTCTGTCTTGGCCGCCGTGTAAGCAATAGGGACATCACCGAACGCAAACAAATGGAAGAAGATCTTCTACAGAAAACTAAGGATCTGATGCGCAGCAACAAGGATCTGGAGCAGTTTGCCTATGTTGCGGCCCATGATTTGAGAGAACCTTTGGTGGCAGTCGCATCATACCTCAAAGTTCTGGAAAGGCTTTCCCATAATCCCATTGAAGACAATGGCCGGAAGTGTATTGCCAAGGCGCTGCATTTGGTGCTCCGCATGGATGCGATGCTCCAGGGCTTACTGTCCTATTCACGGCTTACACTCACTCCGCAGTCTCATGAAATCTCGGATTGTAACGTTTGCCTTGCAGACGCCCTTTCAAATTTGGGGTTCGAACTAAAGAAAAGTGGAGCAGTCGTAACAAACGATACTCTACCAATGATTAGAATCAACTCATCCCAGTTGGTTACAATTTTCCAGAATCTTATCGGTAATGCCGTCAAATACCGGGAAACAGCTCCACTGAGAGTTCACGTAGGTTGTGTAAGCCAAGGGTCGGAATATCAATTCTCGGTCAGCGACAATGGTATTGGAATCGAACCCCCTTATTTGAATCGCATCTTCAACATGTTTGAAAGGGTAAAAGACTTGTCCGGCCCTAGTGGCACCGGCATCGGACTTTCAACATGCAGGAAACTGGTTGAACGTTACGGCGGCCGAATGTGGGTGAACTCGAATGTTGGAAAGGGCTCGACTTTTTATTTTACACTGCCGAAAGACTGATACGGGCTTATTTACAACACTAGTAAGATGACGACAATGACCACACTTCGAAACGTGAAACCTACTGGTTCTAGTTTCCAGCCCGAGCTAGGCCCCATCCTGGATTGCGTTATTCTATTCTCAGGTGTCCAGGACCACACGAACGCAATGGAGCAACTCCCTTATGTCGTATGGCTTGCGGACAAATCCCCTAGCGCCTTTTAACAATCTTGACGTTACGGACCCATTTTCCGAATAACCACTGGCCATAAGAACCTTGGCGCTCGGGTCGACACGAAGAATCTCTTTTAGACATTTACGGCCATCCATCTCAGGCATTATCAAGTCCAGAATGACCAGAGATATCCTGTCAGCCTCTCGCTGGAAGATCTCCAGAGCCTCTTTTCCATTTCGAGCTGTTATGACTTTGTACCCAAAATCACAGAGGAGTGACTCGCATAATTCGCTGACGACTTCATCATCTTCCACAAGGAGAATAGTCTCAATACCACCTGGTGGAAAAGTTTCATCGATTGGAGCGTCCGATACTATTTTCGTCTTGATCGCCGGAAAATAGATCCTGAATGCCGTCCCACGACCG
Organism: Desulfomonile tiedjei; assembly: GCA_020718965.1. Lineage (GTDB taxonomy): Bacteria > Desulfobacterota > Desulfomonilia > Desulfomonilales > Desulfomonilaceae > CAJBEZ01. Next base: position 213 of record DYRE01000389.1, on the reverse strand, counting down.
GGCTTGCTAGAGCAAATAATGTGACCGTTATGCTGTCTTACAATTCCGTATACGGTTGCAAGTCCCAGACCGGTACCCTTTCCCACCTCCTTAGTGGTGAAGAACGGTTCAAAAACATGTTCCAGCGTTTCCTTACCCATACCCTGGCCGGTATCTGAAACATCAAGCAACACGTAAGGTCCTGGAATCAATTCAAGATGTCGCAGGCAATAT
>DYRE01000388.1 GCA_020718965.1 Desulfomonile tiedjei | reverse complement strand
TGGTCTATAACGACACCTTGAAACGGGAGATTCCGGCGGGGTGGAATGACGGCACTCTGGATGATTTGGGGCGGATTGTCGGAGGCAGCACCCCCGACACGAAAAATCCAGGAAATTTTACCGATATGGGTACGCCTTGGATCACCCCGAATGACTTGTCGAACAACCAAGGGAACAAGTTCATCGCCCGTGGAGCCCAGGACGTAACCGATGAAGGCATCAAAAGCGCCTCACTGAAAAAATACCCAGCCTGGACGGTTTTGCTCAGTTCCCGAGCACCCATCGGATACATGGCGATAGCAAGAAAAGATTTGACAACGAATCAGGGATTTAAGTCGTTCATTCCAGCCAAAGGCTATTCCTCTGCCTTTATCTACTATACTGTAAAAAATTCCCTAAAGGTCATCACCCAATATGCCTCCGGCTCAACCTTCAAAGAGGTTTCCGGGGCGGTGCTGAAAACCGTAAAGGTATGTTTGCCAGCCTCGGAAACGGTGAAACTCTTTACGAATACGGTTGAACCAATATTTAAACGGCAGGATCTGCTTGAGCAGGAAAACCAGCAACTCACCCAACTCCGCGACTGGCTCCTCCCCATGCTGATGAACGGCCAGGTCAAGGTGAAATGATGAATGTAGCATTCCGGCTATTGCTCACTTTTAACGCCACATCCCTGCTGGTGATTATTTACCTTGTGCAAAAGGGGTACACATTAGGGCATTTCTTTCCCAGCAACCCTTTGTTTGGTCAACTTCCGAATGCTGTATCTTATCTGCTGTACTTTTTGGTTCCTGTATTCCTCACAAGATTGAGCATTCTACTGAGTTCTCAACTCGGAAAAGATGCGTTCAAAAAGGGCGAGGTGGATAGCATTGAGCATGCAAACAATAGCTTCTTACCGAGCTACCTGGGCTACTTTTTCGTGGCACTGAGCATAGGAAGCTGGGAAGCACTGTGTTTTGTCTATGGCGTGCTATTCATCTTCACTTTTTTGTCTCAGGCGCTCTACTTCAATCCTCTGTTCTTAATTTTTGGCTATGAATTCTACAACATCAGAACCAAAAACGGGACAGCCATCTTTCTGATTAGCCGCCAAAAATACAAGAAGCCAGATGAGATTGAAATTTCGGCAGCACACCGTATTAACAATTACACATTTATCGAACGGGGGTAAAGATGGACCACATATTGGCAAAAGTGAAGGGGCAACGCAAGAAACCGTTTTTCAAGCTGATCTCGGATCATACCCTCTTCGAAGCCATCGCCATGGATGTTGTTGGCTGTGTGGCGTACAACCCCGATCACAACTTGGATGAAGACGCATGGTTCAAAATTGAACAATTTAGTCAGCAGCTATTTTGTAACGATCTTCTACAGGGCGATTTTGATTCAAAAGACTATGACGACTTAACAAAGGAGCAGTTTCCAAAAATCGCTTACCTGTTTTCAGTACAGGGAAAAGATTTTTATTTCCAAAAAATCACGCCATCATTGTTTATTCTCAGGAAGACTGTCATTTTCGGCGAGGTCGCCAAAGTTGAAGAATGCGACAACCGCTTGGTGATCAATTCAAAACCTGACGCTGTTTACTTGCATGCCTTAGATGCACTGGTATTTCGAAACTTGGCAACCATATCCAGCATATTTCCTGGAATAGACGAACTCTACAAAGAGGCGACCAAAGAAGAGGTTGAGCAATTTTTAGACGAGCCTTTCATCGAGTTGAGCAATGACTACGATGTAGGTAGAGTTTCAAAGCCAAACCGAAAACGTATAGCGCTTGCCATGACAACCCTTGAAGCCATGGCAGATGATGATAAATCCAATATGCTCTCTTACATTGATAGCTATTGTGAACAAAAACTGAAATTCGATAAAGAAAACAGCAAATTCGAAATATCTACGGATGACGATCTGAAACTTCTGCTTTACGGCATTGAACAACGTTTTTACACCACCCCATTCGGACAAGAACGACGACTAGCCAATTCTGTTCAAGCACTGGATTAAGTGATCCTGAGACAGTTTATTGAACTATTGTCAACTTATGAGGAGGCTTGTCTATCGGAGTGGGTCGGATCTGCTTTTGACCTTTCTCTTCTGATACTTTGTAAACAACCTCTGCGACTGGCCCCATGCTGATGGACGGCCAAGTCTCGGTGGTTAAGGAGGGGTTTCTATGAGTGATACCTTCAATATCTACTGCGACGAATCCTGTCACCTGGAGAACGACC
>DYRE01000048.1 GCA_020718965.1 Desulfomonile tiedjei | reverse complement strand
AATATATATCCATCTCCATTAGACGAGAAATCACTTATGCTGAAACCTTTTTTCCGTGTTTCCTCTCCGGAAGCGGCCAGAAAACAGTTGCGGCATTTCGGAGCTCTTGAAGCCGAATCAACCGGAATCGACGAAGCGGTTTTTAGGGTTCTCGCAAAGTCAATAAAAGCGGACCACGATTCGCCGTCCTTTGACCGTTCGATTATGGATGGTTTCGCTGTTTTGTCGATGGACACTTTTGGCTCTGCTGAAAGCTCGCCCTCGCTTTTCAATGTTGTAGGCGAAATCTTAATGGGCGAGATCCCTCGGATAAGAATACAAAGTGGGGAGGCGCTCAGGATCTGGACTGGCGGAGCAATGCCTCCTGGGGCTGACGCCGTGGTAATGGTTGAGCACACTCAGGATCTTGGAGGGAACGCTCTGGAAGTCGTCAAAGCAGTCGCCCCTTTTGACAATATGGTCCGTAAAGGTGAGGACTACAAAAAGGGAGAAGAGCTTCTCAAGAAAGGACTGCGACTTAGATCTCAAGACGTAGGCCTGCTAGCTTCACTTGGGCTTGTAAAGGTAGAAGTCCATCGTACACCCCGAGTGGCCCTGATCAGTTCCGGCGATGAAATAACCCCGGTGGAAGAAATTCCTCCTCCGGGATGTGTTAGAGATGTTAACAGGCATTCACTATACGCAGGAGTTCAGGAGGCTTTTGGGGAGCCGAAATGGATCGGGCTTGCCGCAGACACGCTCAAGTCCGTAAAGGCAATGCTCAATTCAGGCCTTGAGCAGGCGGACCTTGTGGTTATTTCTGGAGGTAGTTCCATGGGCAGCCGGGATCATGTGATCCAGGCGATTTCTGAAGCGCCGGATTCAAGAATTCTGTTGCATGGGGTATCAATGTCGCCTGGTAAGCCCATTATAATAGGTATGATAGAATCCAAGCCTGTAATAGGGTTACCTGGCCACCCTATATCAGCTCTCGTATGTTTTGATCAGTTCGTGATTCCGATCATAAGACGTCTTGCCGGTGAAAACACCTGTGAATCCTTTCTCAGACCTTGCGTGCGGGCGTTTCTAACGCGTAACGTATCCTCGAAAGAGGGGAGACAGGATTTTGTCCGTGTCAGATTGTCGGTCAACGAAGGAGAGTTTTACGCAACGCCTCTGCTGGCGAAGTCCGGAATGGTTTCAGCCATGTCCAGGACCCATGGATTTGTGAAAATACCAATGGACTGTGAAGGATTCTACAAAGGTCAGAAAGTAAACGTTTACCTGTTCTCGAACTGGTTGGGAGGAGAATTTGAGAAGGAATATTTTTCTGGAGATGAAACCGCCAAGGGAAGCCCTGGAAATCTGGATGGGGCGTATCGACAGGAGCAGCTTTCCGGGTTCGGAAAGAATCCCAACAGTTGAATCTATTGATAGAATCACGTCGGAACCGGTTTATGCGAGATTATCCTCGCCAGGTTTTCACACCGCTGCAATGGATGGTTTCGCAGTAGAAGCCTCGAACACATTTGGCGCCGCCACTGACAGCCCACTGAGTTTTTCCGTGGGGCAAAACGCTTGGGCCGTCAATACGGGCAGACCAATACCCGAAGGGACCAACTCGGTCATAATGATTGAGCATGTCAACTTTCTGGATGACGATAGCTTTGAAATTGAAAAAGCGGTTGTTCCCTGGCAGAATGTACGTCGAGTTGGAGAGGATTTCGTCCAGTCCGAAATGATATTGGCGAGTCGCCACAGGATAACTCCATATGATATTGGAGCTCTTTTATGCGGGGGGGTAACCAGCGTAAGCGTTGGCCGGAAACCTAAAATTCTACTTATTCCAACAGGATCTGAGCTTGTTACGGCATCCTCCCTTGAAAATTGCATTCCCAAATATGGGGATACGATAGAATTCAATTCACACTTACTTTCGGGGCTCATTTCCAAGGCAGGCGGTATAGCAGTAACGTCAGAGATCGTTCGCGACAACTACGATGAAATTAGGCAAGCGCTTATTACGGGGATAGAATCTGATTATGACATGGTAGTAGTAAACGCAGGGTCTTCCGCCGGAACGGAAGACTATACCGCTGCTGTAATAAGTGAACTGGGGGAAATCCTGGTTCATGGAGTAGCGATGATGCCGGGAAAACCCACGATTCTTGGGGTCGTAGCAGGTAAACCCGTGATGGGTAGCCCCGGCTATCCCGTGTCCGCAGTGTTTTCCTTTGAGATCTTTGGCCTGCCTGTTATAGCCGAGATGCTTGGAGTCCCGGGTTCGGCGAGACCAACCATGGCAGCTTGCTCGGCCAGGAAGATCTCCTCGAAGTTGGGGAGAGAAGAATTTTTCAGAGTCAAGTTGGGTAAGGTCGGTGAAAGAATAGTGGCCGCTCCCTTACCAAGGGGAGCAGGCTCTATTACAACGCTTACAAAAGCTGATGGCGTAATAAGAATACCTTCGAACACTGAAGGAATCGAACAGGGGGCAGAGGTTCAGGTTGAACTACTCAGCCAGCCGCAGCAAATTGAGAATACTCTTGTCATAATAGGCAGCCACGATCTGACGATAGACTGCCTGGCCGATGAACTCGTTGAACATGGAATATACGTCTCATCCAGCCACGTTGGAAGCCTGGGAGGCCTGCTGGCCCTCAAGAACGATACAGCGCACATTGCCACAAGTCATCTGCTGGATGAAGAAAGTGGAATATACAATTGGTCCTACGTCAGGAAATTCCTTTCTGAAGTTCCTGTTGAAATTTTTCAGGGAGTAATGAGAGAACAGGGATTTATGGTCAAGAAGGGCAATCCTAAAGGCATAAAGGATTTCAATGACCTAGCCAGAGATGATGTAACCTTTGTTAATAGGCAGAAAGGCGCGGGGACTAGAGTTTTACTGGACTACTATCTGAAGAAGCATGGGATAGACGCGTCAAAGATTAAAGGCTACAACATGGAAGAGTATACTCACACATCAGTGGCGGTGGCGGTTCTTTCTGGTGTAGCCAACGTAGGGATGGGGGTTCTTGCGGCTGCGAGAGCTTTGGGACTGGATTTTATTCCAGTGGCCACAGAGCAGTACGATTTTATTGTGCCGAGAAAAAATCTCGATGATTGGAAAGTTATCAATCTTCTTGATATACTCAAAAGTAAACGTTACAAGGAGCGGATATCTGCTCTAGGCGGTTATGGAGTTGAGCGATCCGGTGAACGACTCGTCGAACCCAAATAATCTAAACAGGCATGGACACCTATGGATTTCTTGACGATTTTTTCAGGGATACCATGGACTACCATAGGAGTTGGCTCTCTGGTCCTTATTCTGGTTCTGGGAATTTGGATTTTGCTTCTAAACAGGGTGAATCCAACTCTAGCATCTATGGATGAACCTGACGCAGTTGCCATAGCAAAAGGCAGATGCGGAGATTCGATGAAAATTTCCCTCAAATTTAATAAGGGAAGGGTTGCGGATGCGACATACTGGACGGATGGCTGCAAATTCAGTAGCGCATGTGGAGCAGCGGCCACTCGTCTGGCGTTGGGGAAATCTCCAGAAGAAGTGGCCGACATAAGTTACATGTCAGTGAAGGACGCTGTAGGTGGTTTGCCGGAAGAAGACATGCACTGCGCCACTTTGGCGGCGGATACTTTACAGGAATCCCTTCGAATTTACTGTTTAGGAATAAACAAAAAAGCTTAATGAATGGCCGGACCCCTAAGGTTGCAATGAAACCGGTTTCATGATTGTATATTGACTCTGGCTTCTTGAAATTCTATCGGTATTGTGATGTTTATGTGATAGCCAGTCGAAACTGTTCAGAAAAAGGATGATAGAAATGAGTTTTAACAGGCGTCCAATCTCTAGCGCGGGTCTGAAAAAATTAAATGAAGAGATGGATAGGCTAATTAGAGTCGAAAGACCATCAGTCATCAAAGAAATCGAAATAGCTATTGGGCACGGAGACCTGTCAGAAAACGCTGAATATACCTATGGCAAGGAAAAACAAGCCCTTATAGAAACCAGAATCAGGGATCTTCAGGATAGGATATCGTCTTCTGAAGTCATAGATCTGGACAACCGCAGCACGCCAGACAGGGTAGTATTTGGAGCCTATGTCACAATTCAGGATCTTGACGTTAATGAAACAAAAAAATATCAACTGCTTGGCCAGGACGAAGCCGACATAGCCAATGGAATTATATCAGTGGATTCGCCGGTAGGGAAGGCTCTTATTGGGAAGGAAATTGGAGATGTCGTTGAGATTCGGACTCCAAACGGTTTACGAGAATGCGAGATAATTGATATCAAATAATTGACGCATCGATGTAACTTGGTGATTCCAAATAAATAATGAGTAACCAATCTGTTAAGGCCGCCACAAGTAATTCTGATCTTCTTTCATCTCGAGAAGCGGGGGAGGCAAAAAGAACCCTGATTTTATGCGATTTTGACGGCACGGTCTCCAAAAAGGACACTGTCAACAAACTCATCAGAAATCACATTTCAGATCCGCATTGGCGTTATTATGTAAAGCGATACCTAAGGGGCGAAATAGGTTCCAGAGAGGTCTACAAGGCGATTGCCCCGCTGATGAGAATGACTCGGCTGGAGTTCGATAAATTCGTTCTGGAGCACGCTGAACTTGATCCATTTTTCCCGAGGTTTCTTGTTTGGGCCAGGGAAAACAATATTGACGTTAAAATAGTTTCAGACGGGTTTGATGAAACCATAAAAAAACTCTTTGATAGTCATGGGGTAACCGGACTTGACATAATTTCCAACACCCTTCTCATTGAGCAAGATGGTAGAATTGAGATCCGCTCAGAACACTCCAACCCCGCGTGTGGAATCTGTGGAACATGCAAACTGAATACACTTCGTAACTTTAGAAGCCAATACGACAAAATAGTGTTGATTGGAGACGGGGAATCCGACAGGCACGCAGCGACAGAGGCCGACATGGTTTTGGCTCTGGGAGACCTTTTCCTTTTTTGCGCCAGGAACGGAATTCCCGCGATCAGGATTGACGGATTCCATGAAGCGCCAGCCATGCTTACCCGTGATATCAGAGCTGTCGCATTTGATCTGGATGGGACTTTGATTGATTCGATAGAGGCTATCGTCGAGGCTTTTAATTACATGTTTTCCGAACTCGGCTATCCGAGCATGACCCTTCAGGAGATACTCAGAAGGACTTCAATTTCTCTCATTGATTTTGTGAAATCCCACCTGAAGCCTGAACACGGGGAATTAGGTATAAAGGTTTTCAGAGACTACTATGATACCATCTATCTGGAACGAACCACGATGCTCCCAGGGGCCATGGAGGCTCTTCTGAAACTAAATGCTTCCGTAAGTCAGGGGATCGTTTCAAACAAGCGGGGACGGTACGCGCGCATTCTTGCGGAACACCTCGGATTTGCCCATAAAATGGTTAAAATTATCGGGGCTGAAGACGGTTTCAAGGCAAAGCCATCTGCTGATATGTTTCATGAATTCATAAGACACGTTGGTTCAAGGAAAGAACATACCGTCTATGTGGGTGATGCTCCAATAGATATTGAGGGGGCATCGGCCGCTGGAATTGACGCCTACGCCATAGCCGGGGAATTTTTCACTGCGGAAGAACTAGCCTTACACAAGCCCAGGAGGGTACTCAGCAATATCGGAGAATTACCTCAAGCATTGGAACCTGTAATCACTACGCACGTACAAAAAATCTAAAACTCAAAATAATTGCATTTTGATGGAACCCAATATCACTAAAGCTGTCTGTTAATTGTGATACCTACCTACTGTACAACCTTGAGGGGCCCGAATGTTCCTACCATACATTCGGGCCTTTCCTTTGTAAGTGAAAAAAAAGTTACTTATCCATTATTGAGATAGTTCGATCTTATGCCAGGGGTTCCATAGAGACTCTTTCCTGTATCATTTCACAAACTATATCTGATGCTGATGGCCTCGAAGGATCTGATTCGAGCATCTCCCTGAGACGGACAAAACCTTCATCAATCGCTGCTGTTAAAGCAGGTTCACTCCTAAACCTGCCCAACCAGAACGCCAGGTTTTTTGGGGTAGCGTTATGTTGAAGTATTTCCGGTACGAATAGCGGGCGACCGCATTCGAGGCACGGTATCCTGAAACCGCGTTTGAGCATGATGTCTATGGGACTGTCTGAGTCGTTGCCACTTTTGATAGAAAGCATGTTGGCTATCGCCACATGAATGTCGGGATCCATGATTAGAGGCAAGAGGACCTTTGTAGCTAATATCCATGTGAAGTTGTCAATTATGTAGACTACCGCGTGAGGCATCCTCGCGAGAGCCGCTTGCAGAGTTGCGGTGCCTGAAGCCACTAGCCCGCTATCTGAAGCGGCCATAATTCTGGATGCGTCAGATTCCAGGATCTTTATGTCCAGGCCTGAATTTACCACGAAGCTTTCAATCAGGTTTCTCAGATGAGGTCCTGCAAGAGGAATCACAAACTGGGTGTCGGGATATTTTCGGATGTGTAACTTGGCGGCGTCGAGCATTACGGGTAGCACACGGGAGATCTCTGAACGCCGACTCCCTGGAGCAAGTGTGACGAGCTTTCGAGAGTCCATCAACCCCAACTCGGAACGCAAAGCGTAGCGATCCAGGTTTCCGGGAATATCACGGACCATTGTGTGCCCTACAAAATTAGCGTGAACACCAACGTCGCGATACATTTTTTCCTCAAACGGGAAGATTGTCATCATCCTGTCAACGTTTGAGCTAATATGAAATATTCTTCGTTTTCTCCATGCCCAAACCTGAGGGCTAATGTAATAACACACCCTGACATTGGCCTTCTTTGCTATTTTGCACAACCTCATGTTGACATCCGGGAAGTCGACCGGAATAAATGCGCTGTAAAGGCCGCTGCGCAGTTCCGATTTCATAACGCTGTAGGCTGATAGGACCCTTCGGAATTTGGTCAGTCCTCCGCTGAATCCTATGGTGTTGATTTCACGGTAGTGTAGCAGCAGTTTCATGCCTGCCTTTTCCAGTTTTTCCCCACCAATGCCAGAAAACCTGATATTTGGAAAACGCTTTCTAGTCTCTCTTACAAGCGCAGCGGCATGGTAGTCACCTGAAGCTTCTCCAGCCATAATCAGGACTGAGGCTTCAGGATTATTTTTGAACTGGCTAGAATTTTCATCAGATGTTTTGTAGATTGGTGACATAATACCAACGCCGGGGGTAAGGCAGGTCAATTCGGAAGAGTTGCATACCTTACCAAATAGAACGGCTTTTAATAATATTTGATTGTTTTATTGTATCAGGATAACTTTTGTCTTGACAATGAAAGAATGTTTGATATGAGTCGAATCCAAAATGTCCCTTTTTTCAAAACAATACAAATAGATGCCATGAAAATATTAAGATTTGACAGTGTGTTGGTGTATCTATTTTCGTTTTATGATCTTCGGAGTGAATTATGATGCTGGGTTTGTGTGAAAAATGTGGGTTACCCACTGACGCCCGTTACGAAATACGGAATAATTGTGTTTACCTGGTTAAGTTCTGTAAAGACTGTGGCAGAACTTCTTCTCTTGTTACTAAAGATGCACGTAAATGGCGTTGGAAGAGAGAAATCGCCGAATACGAGGAACCTTCGAACCTAACGTCCTGTCTCCTGAATTGCCGGTCTTGCGACCACAGGCTGCGCAAGGCTCCAACTACCGTGGCGATAGACGTGACAAACATGTGTAACCAGAAGTGCCCAATTTGCTTGGCTTATGTCGAGGCTATGGGCTTTGTTTATAAACCACCGATTGAATATTTTGACAAAATTTTTAAGGCTTTTCTGGATAGTGTTCCAAAGCCAAACATGTGTTTCTTTGGAGGGGAGCCCACGGTACATGAGGACTTTCTCGATATAGTAAAACTTGCAAAGTCCTATGGGTTCCAGGTTCAGTTGTTTACGAACGGCCTGAAACTGGCTGACATGAACTACTGCAGGGAATTGTGTTCGCTGGGCGTTCAGATCAACTTCGGGCTGGATGGGTTAAAGCCTGAGATTTATAAAATTCTTAGGGGCGACAACTCTCTAGCAGCGAAGAAGAAAGCATTTGAAAATGTTGTGAAATGTGGCGTGAACAAGCTAGCGGTTATTACCACACTGGCTTCTGACGTCAATGATTCGAATATGCCGGAAATGATGAAGTTTATTCATGATTACAGGGAGCACGTTTCGGTATGGGCGTTTGTCCCTCTTACCCCCTGCTGGGAGAGCCCGGACGTCAAGCTGGAACCAACGACTACCGAATGCGTAGAAAATATATTCGAAAGGATTCTCCCTGAAATAGAGTTTGTATCAACCGGAATGATGAACTTTGAGATCCTTTCGAGGTTTTTTGGAAAACAGACACTTGGCGGATCTCACCCAAACTGCGAAAGCGCGACTATACTCGTTTCCGATGGCGAGAAATACGTTCCTATTTCCTCATATCTCAATGTCCCACTGTCTGAATCTCTATCGAAGTTAAGAAAGCTGGATAAAAAACTGGCCCAAAAATCGCCTGACAAGTCCACTCCCACTTGGCGAAGGTGGCTATTTGACGCTTCAACGCTCGTACAGACCGCCCTTATTATGGCCAGGGGTATCAACCTGAGGAAAACTCTGGAAAAACCGTATTTTTTTAACGGAATAAAAGTTCTCATGGATATCATAAAGGGACGCAAAATAGATGAAATATTGTCCAAACGAACCCGATTCCGGAATTTGCTGACTCTAATTACAATTCCCTATGAGGATATGGGTGGCCTGGAAAACGCAAGACTGCATGACTGTCCCGCATCATTTGCTTATGAGGATGTGAAGACAGGGCAGATCAAAACAACAGCATTTTGCTCGTGGCAGACAGTTAAAGATGATGTATGTCGCGAGATTCAGGCTCATTATCAGGAAACAGCCGAGCTTGACAAAAGGCGCGTGGCCAATCAGAGATAGTGTAATAAAGTTTTTGAATTAAATCATGAATATAAGCAGTTGACTGTAGGCTCTAGCATCAGCCCATTAGAATAACGAAATTGTGGCCCGGATCACCCGAAAGGACCGGAAAGGGTTTAGCTTGATGGCTCTATCCGCATTACGGTCTAAAGTGTCCCTGTGATCTGGTGTGGTCAAGAAATGGCGTTCGTCAGTGTAATTATCCCGACGTTCAACAGGGGTGATGTTTTGTCAAGGGCCATAGGTTCGGTCCTTGGGCAAACCTTTCAGGATTTTGAACTCATCGTGGTTGATGACGGGTCCACAGATTATACAAAAGATTTGGTCACTTCTCTTTCCCGTTCAATCAGATATATAATTCAGGACCATAAAGGGGTTTCAGCGGCTCGTAACAGGGGTATTGTTGAATCGACAGGCGCACTGATCGCATTCCTTGATTCAGACGATGAATGGCGTAAAGACAAACTCCAAAAACAGTTGGACCTTTACGAATCAGGAGACTCTCATTTCATTTGTCATTCAAACGAACTTTGGTTAAGGAGCGGACGGACCGTCAAACAAAAGGAAATTCACAGAAAACAGGGAGGCCATTTTTTCGAAAGAGCCCTCGAGAGATGTCTGATAAGTCCATCGGCCGTAATCATGACAAGGAGTCTATTGGACGAAACCGGCTATTTTGATGAAAGTCTCCCTGCTGCTGAGGATTACGACTTATGGCTGCGAATTGTGGCCTACCATTCCGTGCAGTTTATTGACGAGCCGATTGTAATAAAACATGGAGATCGAGAGGACCAACTTTCCAGGACAGTTCCGGCCATAGATCGATACAGGATACAGGCAATCACAAAAATTCTTGAAGACCCGAGACTGTCGGACCATTACAGAGATGCTGCGGTGAGACAACTAATCCGAAAATGTAGTGTAATGTCCAAGGGACTTGCAAGAAGAGGAAAACAGGAAGAAGCGGATCAATATTATGCTCTTGCCCAAAAATATCAATATAATCAACATTAATCCTGATGAGATAAATCTTGATAATAGGGACTTCTATATTCCCTCGTTCGATGCTTCATCTAATCTGATCGTTTCGATCCAGAATGTTGGCATTCTCAATTCACCCCTGGTGAAGCGGGACTCGAGCGGATTATTTGTCCCTATATTGGGAAGGCGAAGAATACAAGCGTTAAGCGAACTAAATAACAGCGCGACAATAGAAGTTCGGGTCGCGCCCCCGGACCTGGCCAATGACCAGGCATTTCTCCTTGCCTTCTGGGACAATCAGGACAGGATAAGGCGAGATGCAGGAGTAAGAGCGTATGTGATCTCAAGACTTCTCGAAATGTATCCAGCCCAGACCCTGGCCAAATATGTGTTTCCGTCCCTGAATGTACCGGCTAGAGGGCCATCTTTGGAAAGAATCCGGAAGATCGGAGCCCTGGAACATAATATTCTAGAGGTTTTCTCCTGCGGAAAGATTAATGAAAAGAGCGCGGTGATCCTTGCCGAGATGGAGTCTGATCAAAGGGAAGTTCTTTTTGATCTGATTTCCCGGTTGGCTCTCAATGCCAATAAGGCATTTGAGCTGATTTCGAACTTATTCGATCTCTCTGTGTACTGGAACGAATCAATCACCGATTTACTGAGAAGACCGGAAGCTATGGATGCGCTTGATAACGAGGGGATAGGAGCGACTGAAAAGGCTACTCTGTTCAGGGACCTTGTGCGACGGTGGAAATTCCCGGAAATCAGTCGGGATCGAAAGAACTTTGACGAATGGGTGAAAGACTTTAACCCGCCGGCGAATATTAACCTTCGGCCGTCGCAGTCCTTTGAGGATGATTCGGTCTACGTTGAAATTCGAGTGCCGTCACGTTCACACGTCCGGGAGCTGGTTAAGATAGCCCTCGGATTCGAAGAACAGATTTCATCCCTGAAGGAATGATTAGTTCTTAAATTTGTCTTTGATACTCTGGGGCAGTTCGCTGTCGTCGATTTGA
>DYRE01000387.1 GCA_020718965.1 Desulfomonile tiedjei | reverse complement strand
GCTGCTAGTCCATTCCGTAAATTTATTTAATATATCGACTCTTCCAAAATGCGCAATGGCAACCCCCAGTGGGGGTCGATTTATTAGCTCGTCCAATCTTTTTTAGTTGCACATTTCGCAGAAAAGCGCAGTATGGTGCATGAACTGGATTAAGGCAAATTTGCTCACAGCCCTCTCGGGAATTCTCGTTTCCCTTGGGCTTATATCACTCGTACTATCCCTGACCGGGGCCACGTTTATACCGGGAGATATTCTTCTCCTCGGTATTGTGCTCGGGGTCCTCGGATTTATTTCTCTCCTCTTCTACCTGGTGCCCAAAATGAAGTATTTTGGGTTGGATCGAACACAGACGATGGGAATGCTCATCGCTCTCACGTTTTCCGGACTGTTTATACTGAGTTTCAAAATGCTCACCGTTTTTGATGCCATCGAAGAGTTTTCTGTCGATTTGCGCTTTCGCCTTTCTTCAGGAAAATTGATCATCGAAGAGCCCGTTCCCGGTACCAAGGTCACGCATTTAAATCCCAAGGCACACCCGGCTATTCAGATCATTGGAATCGATAACCAAGCGGTAGATGCCTGGCAGGGCTTCCCGTTTTCGTGGGACCGCTACGCAACGCTTCTCGCGGCTTTTAAAGACCAGACATACAACTCCATCATGTTCGATATTTTCTTTCTCGACCCGGCCAAGAACAACTATGGTCTTCTTGGGCTCGTCGAGAAGCTGCGCCTTGAGGCAGAAGACTATATCAACCAGGGCAGAGGAATCCAGTACAGCGCTGCTGAACTGCGTGCCAAATCCGCTTACTTTTCCGAGGCGATCGAAAAGGACGGAAGGGTTCTTGTCGACTACGCTTTTGAAACCGCCTTTGTGGATTCTGAATCCCTGAACGCCATGCTGTCAGAACCAGACATGAAACAGAGACTGGATGCACTAAACCTGTACCGCATTCCCAACGAGAATATAAAAGAGAACGAAAACCTTACAGCAGACAATGAATGGGTAACGTATCCATCCATTCCGATAGCGCCCATTGCGCGCACTGCCAAGGGCCTCGGTGGAGCGAACGTAAAATATGCGACAGGAAAAACAAATTACCAGATGCCCATGGTGTTTAAATGGCGTTCGCAGCTTTATCCCTCCATATCTCTATTGCTGGCAACCCGTTACTACAGTATCGATGTGACCAAAGATGTAGAGGTTAACTTAGGACATTACGTTAAGCTTAAGAATATTCCAGAAAAGACAGTCTCTCGCGGATTCGGCACCCAGGCAACCATGGCAGATATCATGATGAAGCCCAATAAAAACCGGGAAGTTGTTATTCCCATAGACCAGGAAGGCATGATGAATATCAACTTTATCGGTCCTGCCTTTTCTTTTCCAGATGTTTCCATTCATGAAATCAGTTCCACGTACGAAGAAATCCCCGATGCTTACGGCGGAGAAAACAAAGATCTGTTTCGCGAAAAAATCCTTCTGGTGGCCATGTATTATGCCACGGGGGTCGCGCGAGACATACACCCCAGCCCGTTTGGAAACACGGCGGGTATTGAGCACCACGCCAATGCGCTCAACACCATTCTGATGCAGGACTTCATTAGCTATGCCTCAGACTGGGTCAATTTTGCCATTTTTGTCATCATTGGCGCTTTGATCGGGTTTATTGTTCCGCGCTATTCCATTCGCCTCGCGCTGGGCCTTATTTCCGTAATCGCCGTGTTGTTTGCCGTGGAGACCTTTTTTCTCTTTAACAGTTTGAACTATATCCACACATTCCTGACGCCATACGTTCAGATGGTTCTCACGATGATTTCCATTGTCGCTTACCGGGCACTTTCGGAAGAGCAAAATGTGAAGTATATCCGCTCCACGTTTTCGAAGTTTGTTTCCAAAGATGTGGTAAACGAGCTGCTGGCCAATCCGGAATCGCTCAAGTTAGGGGGCGAGAAAAAAGAAATCACAGTATTCTTTTCTGACATTCGCGGGTTTACGACGATGTCCGAGGCGCTTTCTCCGGAACAGCTCGTGCAGCTGCTCAATGAATATCTTTCGCGCATGACCGACATTGTTCTGGGTTACAGAGGTACGGTAGATAAATACATGGGAGATGCCATCATGGCTTTCTGGGGGGCTCCGGTTCCGACCAACGAACATGCGTTTCTGGCCTGCCTTGCCTCTGTGCGCCAGATCGAGGCTCTCAAAGAGCTGCAGATCCACTGGAAAGAAAACGGATATCCCGTGATAGATATTGGGATAGGTCTCAA
>DYRE01000386.1 GCA_020718965.1 Desulfomonile tiedjei | reverse complement strand
AGGAACAGTCTCCGAACAGGAAACTTTGTATCCAGGGTTCATCCTGAAGAATTTTCTCAGAGGCGGGATTCAGATAGTACAGGGATTTTCTGGTATCCACGCAAATGATCCCGTCCGGCGCCATTTCTAATGCCTGCCTGTCAAGCTCGGTGGTCTTTACTCTTCTTTCCCTGTCTTCTTTCATTTTCGCTGATCTGGATCTCTGAATGGACTCTTTGGCAAGAGGGTAAGTCTCGAATAAAAACCTTTTTGCGAGACGTTGTCTGGATATGTCAGAAGTCAATATGTAACCCAGAGAGGTTCGTTCAACGATTCCTGACCCGGACAGGAGTTGAAAGTATTCCGGATCCTCAGCGTTAACCCATAACTGTCCATAGTCCCGTTTGGAAAGAGGCACATAAAACATCCAGGTCAGATAAAGAACCCTGGTCAGCGCGGATAGTTCATCGAAATCCAGCACCGACCTTAACAATTGGTGGAAATCGTCTGCCCCACAAGTAGGTTTTATCTTGTGGATCATTTTATTGCATGGAATCTTGGGTTTCCAATTCCTCAGTATCTCAATTCTAGGATATCTTGTTTGAATTGATCGCAGCAGATCTGGAGTAACGCCGTTGCTGAGAATTCTCAGAACACATTGACTTGAAAGGCTCTTTAGTTCCTCCGGAGTTTCTTTCTGCTGGAGAAAATTCTCCAGAAGGAACGGCACAGAGACAGAAGGGTCTATGTGACTGAGAAGAAGTATTTGCATGAAACTCATTTCCGGCGCATCGAAACGTTTGAGGAGGGGTTCAAAACCTCCTCTCAGATTTTTATGAGCCCACAGGCATGCTGGGGTTAAGAAACCACGGGAACATATAGCTTTTCTTAAGGACATCCTTTGAACTGAATTTGTCCAACGGACTCCGGCTTGAATCGCGACATTCAGGCATGCCGGGCTACCTTCGGCTATTAAACCTAAAAGCTCACTAAAGGCATCATTGGAAAAGCATAGAGCAAGCGAATTCCAGTCGAACAAGCTACTAAACTTGGACATGAGAGTGTCTATTTTAGTTCGTCTCTCAAGTTCTATAATAAATTGGTTTAACATGCTAAACCATCTATTCGATAATACATAAATTGTCAAGTTGTTAAGTTGCTCAAGTTTACCCGGGAAACATTGCTGTGAGAACAATTTGCTGGAAAACCTGGATGGTTTTCAAAAAATCATCATATTCAATGTGCTGGTTGTCCTAAGTCTTATTGTGTTATTGTTACTGTATGAACTGGAAACTTGGGTATTCAGATTTTTCTTGCAGAGAAGCGCTTCAGGTGTTCAATCTCGAAAAGTGGTGTTTTGGCGCTGTAAAATGAAATTTCAGGGCGCTGATGTAGTTTCTCGGTGGAATGCCCAGGGGATAGAGTTAAAGCAGGAGGCCCAACGGTGGAAAACTCAAAAACTAAATACGGTTTCAACACGTTAGCCCTACACGCTGGTCAAGCCCCAGATCCTTCGACATTGGCTTTGGGAGTACCTGTCCACAGGACTTCGTCCTTCATTTTTAGAGATTCAGAACACGCAGCCAATCTCTTTGGATTGAAAGAATTGGGCAACATCTACTCCAGAATAATGAATCCTACTACCGATGTTCTGGAAAAAAGAATGACTTCCCTTGAAGGTGGGGTTGGGGCTTTGGCTGTGGCCTCAGGAACCGCGGCAATATTTTATTCCATCGTCAATATTGTTGAGCAAGGTCAAGAATTGGTCGCTTCCCGTAATCTTTATGGGGGCACATTCACTCTCTTTCATGACATCCTGCCCAAGTTCGGTATCAATACAAGATTTGCTGACTGCGCAAATTCAGGGGCCTTTTCAAGCGCGATCAACTCAAAAACTCGTGCTATTTTTCTGGAAGCTATTGGTAACCCAGAACTTTGTGTACCAGATTTCTCTGAAATTAGAGAGGTGGCTGAGCGAGCCCACGTCCCATTAATTGTTGATTCAACATTTACAACGCCATATCTTTTTAAACCGATTGGAGTCGGCGCTGATGTTGTGGTTCACTCGTTGACAAAATGGATAGGCGGCCATGGCACAGCCATTGGCGGAATAGTTGTTGACGCTGGAGCGTTTGATTGGACCGATCCCAAGTTTAGACTGATGAATGAACCGGAACCGTCTTACCATGGATTGCGTTTTGCCCACGATTTGGGGGACCTGGGCAAGATGGCCTACATCCTGAGAATGAGACTAGCGCCTTTGAGAAACATGGGAGCATGTATAAGCCCTGATAATGCTTGGATGTTTC
>DYRE01000385.1 GCA_020718965.1 Desulfomonile tiedjei | reverse complement strand
GTTCTGTTGATGATGATCTGAGAATGATCTATCAGGCAGGTTTTGAGATCTCCCAAGCGTGCTAAACCAATCAACATCGTGTTATCGTTATATCAGGTCTCCAGAATGCTTTCCTTAATCAACTCAGACTCCGATAGTTGTCTCGCCTGCTGATTCCACCAGGATTGAGCTTCTTGGCGTCGGAAAAGGATTTCTTCTGGTCTGGAATCCGCTATTTTCAGGAGGACATCAAGCAAAAGGATTCGGCTTGATGGATCGTGAGGGATTCGGCCCGATAGAATTAATGGAGTTCCCGGATTTTCACAATTTGAAATCCTTTCCATCTCGCAACTCCAAACCACCCTTGCAAGATCCTGATATTTTTCCTCTATTATTTCTCTGGCCTCTGCCGATTCATTCAAAGGAACAATCACCAGAAAGTTTGGAGAGATGATTTCGCCTTCCTTGTAAAGCGGAAAAAAAACCTTGTTAATGTACGTTTGAGGATTTGCGCTGGCATCTAAGAGATTCGACAGAAATCCAGGGGGAACTGGTTCGGCGAACTCGAACACCACGATCAAAACGGTATGTGGATTACCCTCCGTAAAGATGGAAACAATCTTGGTGATCAATTCCGCAACATCTGAAACATCGGACCCTCTGAACCATAATGTAAAAGGGTTACTCGCCCTTTCCACCACCCGGTTGACAATGGAAAGCGATTTGTTTAATGGCAAATTGACAATCCATTTGCTGATATAAGACGGTTCCGAAGGAGAACGGACTGTGCGCTCGCTCAAGTCGACCAGTGAGGGATAACCGATATAGTCTAACTCCAGTTCAAATATCTCCTCAAACCTGGAAAGACACTGTCCCATCGACAATGAGTCGAAGGTATTCGAACTTTTCAGGTAGTATGGCGGCGCCGTGTCGTATTCCAATCCTAACCTTACGGCGTCCCTCCTAAAATCAGATCCAGGAAGGACCGATAGAGTAAATGGCTGAATGACGGAGAATGCTTCCGTTTGTTCTAAACGGTCCAGTGTATAGAGAAATGACTCTGGTGTGTCCCCTGGTAATCCCAAAATTATACCAGTAGTAACATCGACTCCTGCGCGCTTCAATGAGTAGGCCATGCTCAGGACTTTTTCCGGATCCCCAGAACGTCCAGCCAAGCGTAAAGCCTTGGCATTCAATGTTTGGAGACCAATCTCAGATGAAATTAATCCCGCTTCCTTGAACAGACATATATCATTTTCGTCGAGCAGGTCCGCTCGCAGTTCAGTATGAATCTTGACGTCTCGGCTCATCCTCTTCTTGATCATAAACTTTAGCAGTTCCCTGAATCCGGGCCGGGCGTTAAAAGTTGGATCCATCAGGTATATCTCGTTGATCTGCGCCTCTGCCGAATAACAAAAATCCAGCGCCCGTTTCACCATCGGCAGGGGATACAAGGATACGGAATCAAAGGCTTTGTGGTAATAACAGTATCTGCATTTAAATGGACATCCTCTGACGGTTTCCAGAAATATGGCCCCGTTCCTTGATGGACTAACAGTACCATCCAGATATGGATAATCAGATGAACCAGGATGCCAGTTCTTAATCTCAGGTTTCCTGATGAAATCGAAAATATTCAGCTTGTTTTTGTTACCGACAATTGATCTTTCGCCGAATTGATTCTTAGAAGCTAGATATTCCAGCGCATCTCCAAACTGGGGTTCACCCTCCCCTATTACCGCAAGATCAACTGCTGGATGATTCAGTATCCATTCATTGTCCAGTGTTACCTCAGGACCTCCAATAATGATTTTCAGGGTCGGAAGAACACGCTTTACACAGGAGGCTATGAAAAGACTTCTCTGGGAATTCCAAAGATATAGAGAGAGAGCCAGTACATCGGGAGATCGATCTATAATGTTCCGTATCAGCCCTGAGTCCGCGAAGACATCCACAATGTCGGAATCGAGAATCTCAGCGTAGTAACCGACAATTCCCCGGCTTCTGGCGTCAGAAATCATGAATCCAGCCGCCAGTGGTATATTTGACCCCGGATCAACAAAATCGAACCTTGGTGGTGGCAATTGAGCAAAGAGTAAAGTTTTCATGTTTTGTCTAATTGAAAAAATTCTTTACAGTCTGAAATTATCGACAGACGCTTGTGAGCATATCACTAAAATGCTATATAATTTCGTCAATGATTAAAGATTAAAGGTTTTCTCTAAATTGCAAAAAAACCAATGTACATGAACCTCAAACATGTTCATTATACACCCTTTTCCTTCAACAGTCAGGTTCAGACAAAATGCACGG
>DYRE01000384.1 GCA_020718965.1 Desulfomonile tiedjei | reverse complement strand
CATGTCCTTGTTCCCCATCGATATAGTCCGCATGGAGAATCTTGATCCTGATACCGCCGAGCTTATCCGCAGACAGGGGAGGTTGATCCATGAACGAGCAGATTCGTGAACTGATTGCTGTCCTCGAGAAAAACATCAGGCTCATGGATCGACTGCACGATTCCCTCGATGCCGTGTATGCGGATGAATTGCTCAAGATCGGAAAAACCGACCGTTCGGCCCTGATGGTCGTAGGTTTCATGGAGAACTGGTATACATGCCTTGAGACGGCATTGTTCAGGATTTCGCAGCAGTTCGAGAACCACCTCCAGGAACACCAGTGGCATCGTGATCTGCTGGAGAAGATGACCCTGGATATCGATGGCGTCCGCCTGGCTGCGGTTTCCGAAGCCAACTTTCCCCGTTTGCTTGAAATTCTGAAATTCAGGCATTTCAAGCGCTATTATTTCGAGATGGATTTTGACTGGGACCGGCTTGAGTTCCTGCGCAAGAAGCTTGACGAGGCCCATCCAGTAGCGATTGCGGATCTGCAGAGGTTCATCGGGTTTTTGAGGGAGATTGTGGAGGGGTAAAACGATTTTCATAGCTGGATGGTATAATAATAATTCGGATATATAAGACAAGGAGAAAAAATGGAGTGGCGGGATCATTTCAATGTTGCTGAATTGCCTCAGGGTAGTTATCGAAGCATAGCCGGATATGCAGCGGAATCACTTGTGATCGGTAGGGCAATGCAGTGTGGATACAACTTGTTTTTCAAAGCTTGGCGAGATTCCCCTTATGACGGTGTCCTGGACCATAATGGAGTTTTATTCAGGATAGAAATCAAAGGTACCACGGTCAGCTCGCTTGGCGTTACCGCCGGGGGCAGATCAGGCGCTCAGATCAACAGAGAGGCGGAAGACCGAACACATATCATAGACAGTGATGAGGTTGACTTATTGGTGGGCGTTAATAATTTAAATGGTGACTGCTATCTCATCCCCTCCGAAATTCTTTCAATTTTCAATCAACAGGCTCTAAGTCTTGAAAAAATTGAATTGTTCAAGGAGAAATGGAAAATTCTTGGGGGCTATTCTGGCGATTGCATCAGCTTTTCCACTGAAGATATCAAACGGGGATTCTCTCGTCGATCAGAGGATGAGTTGGTACATATTTGTCATCTGCTGAATATAGAAATCAAAGAAGACCAAGAAACATATTCTATTGAATGGCCTGGGTTTAGAGGAGGATTCTTGAATGGACTAACATTTAGAAAAATTGCATCATTACTGATCTGGAAGGCGATATTTTAGTTTTTACTATACAAATGCTGCCTGGTATAATATAATTGTCTGGGGGCAAGAATGATTTTCAGACTTGGTGAATTATTTTGTGGTCCTGGCGGACTCGGATATGCTGCTGTCAATTCAAAGTCTGATAATGGTGAATATACAATTAAGCATGGATGGGCTAATGATTATGATGCGGATACATGTGAAACATACAGGCAAAATATCTGTCCGCATGATCCTGAGACTGTAATTTGTGGCGATGTCCGTAAGCTGGATATCGAAATTCTCCCTCCCATCAATGCTTTCGCGTTCGGCTTCCCGTGCAATGATTTTAGTTTGGTTGGTGAACAAAAAGGTCTGGATGGAAACTATGGAGCTTTGTATTCCTACGGTATAAAAGTCCTGCGGAAAAACCAGCCAGATTGGTTCTTGGCTGAAAATGTCGGGGGACTGACCAACTCGAATGAGGGGAAAGCCTTCTCGCAAATTTTAAAAGCCTTGTTTGACGAAGGGTATGATCTTTTCCCGCATTACTACAAGTTCGAGAACTATGGTGTGCCGCAATCCCGGCACAGGATCATCATCGTCGGTATTCGCAAAGACCATAATCTTATCTATAGGATTCCAACAATCAAGGGTTATATCAACCATGATATTTCAGTCAGGACAGCATTGACCAAACCGCCTATACCTGAATCTGCGGCTAATCAAGAATATACCCGGCAATCAGAAACGGTCATCAAACGGCTGGAGCATATCAAACCTGGCCAGAATGCATTCAATGCGGATCTACCAGAAAATCTTCGTTTGAACGTCAAAGGTGCGAAAATCAGCCAAATATATAAACGATTGCATCCAGATAAACCCTCATATACTGTCACCGGGAGTGGTGGCGGTGGTACCCATGTATACCACTGGTCCGAACCGCGTGCGTTGACGAATCGTGAACGAGCGAGACTTCAAACCTTCCCCGACCACTATATTTTTTCTGGCAACAAGGAGAGCGTCAGGAAACAAATTGGTATGGCTGT
>DYRE01000383.1 GCA_020718965.1 Desulfomonile tiedjei | reverse complement strand
TGGAAAGAGATTGCAACATGTTGAGTTACTCTCCGGAGGGGAGAAAGCTCTCACGGCTATTGCATTTATTTTCGCCATATTCTTGTACAAACCATCCTCTTTTTGTCTTTTGGACGAGGTGGACGCTCCTCTGGATGATTCCAACGTCGATCGTTTCAACCACATGCTCCGTGACCTTTCCAGAAATACACAGTTCGTAGTGATAACTCACAACAAAAAAAGTATGGAAGGAGCTGACTGCCTGTTTGGAGTTACATCGGAAGAAACTGGAGCCTCAACACTGGTTTCAGTAAGGTTTGGCCAATAGAATTTAACAATATCCACATCATTAGATCGAACATCCCATCAGCCCCACAATTTTAATAGCTCTTGACAAAAGATAAATAAAATTATATAGGTTATCGCAAATATCTCATGTTGTTTATTATGTTTTTTACGCTACAGGCTGTAACACATGAAGAAGATAATATTAACTATAAGCGTGATCATCCTGTCCGCCCTGTTAGTTGAAGTTGGCCATGCATGGGAAGTGCCTAATTGCATTAGGGCAAACGCGGGCCTTCGGATGTGGTTTTCCAGTATTGAAGGGGATTTGATTCAACTGGACAGGACTAAAATCGGGTTGGGCGAGAATATGGGGCTCACCAAAGAAAAACTGGTCTGGGAATATTTTGCGTCCATGAGATTTGACACTGTTCACGTCTTTCGATTGAGAGCCGAGCCTTCAACCGTTTATGGCCAGTCTTCCACTGATTCATATCTTCAGGTAAAGGATTGGCGGCTTGGGTACGACCTTGATTTCTATATGACACCCCAGATTCTTTTTGGTGGAAACATAAACCTTGTCCTTGCAGGTTACGACACCAAAGTAAACCAGGTAATAGTTGGAGCGACGACTTACAATTACAGGTCCGAAGCGAACAAGGTTTTCCCTACTTTAGGGGTGCATGGGACCTTCTATCCTATTGTTGAGGGCATAGCCCTTAGGCCCAACATTTCTGGTAGAGTTAACTGGTGGAATTACAGTGATTTCGAGACTTGGGAATGGGAAGCTCTCACAGGAGTAGACATCCCCATAAACATCTACTGGACATGGAATGTCAGCGGTGGTTATCGGTATGACCACATAAAATTCAAACGAGAAATTGACACGGTTGACACAAACCGAAGCGGATTTTTTCTTGAAACCTCCCTCTTGTTCTGAACCGGCTTCACAAGGCGCCCCCAGTGTGTGCGTTTGTTCAGAAGCTCAAAGTATCTCTAGTTCACACCTACTTGCCAAGATGATTTCCAAAAAAAAGGGCTAACTCCTGAAAAGCTTCCCGAGACTCAGGTGAAGTAAATACTATGATGTACTGTGCGTGAGACATGCCCTCGAATACATGTAAGCAGGCTTCTACTCCAGCCTGCCGAAGCTTGCGCTGTACCCTGACGGTATCACTGAGAAGCATATCACGCGTGCCCGAGATGAGAATCGCAGGCGGAAATCCTTTCGTAAAATCCCCATAAACCGGAGAGATGAGCGGGTCTTTCATGTCATGCGAACCGGCGTAAAGTTTGGCGCATGCCTGCAATATACCCTCGTAGGTCACCAGGACATCGTCAATATATTCGTTCGTGTAGAGTGTGTCGCCGGTCCTGGTGAGGTCCGCCCATGGAGTGCCTAGCCCAACAGCCCCGGGAAGCTGCGCATTCATTTCCCGAAGTTTGAGAACCGTGGCCATGGTCAGACCACCTCCAGCCGATGTGCCGAAGATGCCTATATTGCCTGGTTTGTAGGTTTTCAGAACTTCATTGTAAACGGCGATAGAGTCTTCCAAAGCTGCGGGAAAAGGAAAATCCGGGGCCATTCGGTAGTCCACTGAAATCACTTTGATCTTCCCGTGATACGCCATGAGAATTGCTTCACCCAAACCGCTTTCTCCGCCATTGAAGACATAACCTCCACCATGTAGATGGATCAGAATCCTGTTGCTGTTTTCCTCAAGAATAGATTCCGGTGTGACGATGTAGGTTTTGACCCCGCCTTTGATATCAGTTCTGATATCGACTGGAAATAGCTTCCGTAGCTGAGCCAAAACAGGCATATCCTGTTCTGATTTCTTTGCGACTATGAACCGCCATTCCTCAGAGGTCTTGGGAACAATACGCAGCGCCGGATTTAAAGGGCGAGCGATCACGGCCTGCAACTCAGGGCTGACTGTGACGGGCACAGGGATTAATCGAGCGGGCACTTCCCTGGCTTTGTTGTCGCTCTTGAGCGTGCCGACCCCTTCCTGTTGGGCATGAGCCGCCATGATTAGAGTCATGACCAG
>DYRE01000382.1 GCA_020718965.1 Desulfomonile tiedjei | reverse complement strand
GTCCAACCCCGACTGACTTGGGCCAAGAACCAGTCCTTGGAGGTTCTGGGAAAACACGACAAGGCGAAGCTTCGCGGGATGCATGGGACCAAAAGTATTCCTAACGTCATCACTCGCCAGATCCGCTGGAAAACACTTCATGAAGAACGGCAAGCCATCATTACTGCTTGGGATAAGGATGCCAAAGCCGTCACCCGTGCAGCAGAAAATATTAAAAACAAACCAGGACGACCAGAATGGATACGCCTTGCAGGTATTCTTCGGGAATCTGGGAACATGGCGGAAAAGATCATGGCCTGCCGAGAGGCACCTGCCACTAAAGCTGCTCTGAACAATCACTTGGATACACATGAAACGGTGTATCAGCGCAGGCTTGTCTGGGCAGAAGCCCACCAACCTGACATCCTGAAATTGAGCCCCTACGAAAAAAAGTGTACTTTGGGCCTCCGAGGATGGAAAAAGACCTTGCTTTTATGAGTGTTATACGACATAATGCACGTATGCCAAAAGGACCCAGCGGAAAGATTGTGGTGGATCTCGGTGTGGAGTTAAAACGAAAACTCTACGCCGTGCTATCACTCCAAGGTAAGAACTTGAAACAATGGGTCGCGGAGGAAGCCAAGAAAACCATCAAATCCCATGAATAACGTCCCTATATCCATCCCACCAGAAGCAGCAGGAGTTGTAACAGCTCTGTCCCAAATGGGATACAACGCGCAAACAGCGATTGCTGACCTCCTTGATAATTCAATCCAGGCTGGAGCGAACCAAATCTCCATCATGTTTGCCCTGAGCGAGGGTTGGCTGGAAATCAAAGACAACGGGCATGGGATGTCTGACCCACAGATTTGCGAAGCATTCGTTTATGGGAAACGCAGAGACACCGTTGGCTTGGGGAAATTTGGGATGGGCTTGAAAACTGCTGCGACCAGTCTTGGGAAAGCTGTTAGCATATTTTCAAACGCCAACAACGGAGAGGTAAAGCTGAGTAACACTTACACCCTGGCCTTGGACCAGATTGAGAAAACCAATAAATGGGAGATTTACCAGTCTGATACCGAAACAGTATTCACCAGATCCTTTGTCCGCTGGATCAACGGATTAACAAAAGAAGGACCAGAATCAGTCACTGGTACCGTGGTCCGAGTAGAAAAACTACGGAATTTGTTGGATAGGGAATATGCAGACAAACAATCCAAACCTTACCAAAAATCATGCAAGGCTTTTGAAGTTGAATTGATTGAATTTATAGGGCTGGTATTCCACCGTTACATAGAAAATGGCGGGACAATAAAGGTCAACGGCAAACCAGTAGATGGTACAAAGGCTTTTGCTATAGCCGAAACACTTTGGCAGAGAGATTACACCCAAGCAGGACGCAATACCGATGCCATTGTGATCGTGAGCGTCCTCAAAACCCAGGATTTGGCAGGTGTATACTACTACCGCGAAAACCGAATCATTGACTTCGGACAGTTACGGCACGGGTTGCGAAAGGAAGACCAAATTGTGGTAGTATATTCGTTTGATGCTGAGGCAGATTGCTTCCTAGAAGCCAATACTCAGAAGTCAAGAATTGAACGGGTGAACCTAGATTCCGACTGGTTGAACGAAATTGATGCTGCAGTGCGAGAGGCGAGACAAGCCAAAAAGGAGACGCCCGAACCTGCGGTAGCAACAGAGCCAGCAATTGAGGGTGCTGTGGATGAGACTCAAGCCAACATTCCATCGGGAGCTGAGGAAATCAGCTCGGAAGGTCCAGACAACCAGACAGAAGCAATTTCTAATTTGTCGCCTGTGGCAGATACAGACTTGGAAGACCGGAGAAGTGGAGAAACAACAGACGCGACCACTCCAGAAGAACATCTGGATACACGGCAAAAGTTGGGAGACCTAAGCAAGGAGGAATTGCTTACAATCCTCCGAAACATCAAAAACATTCATCCGGAACTGCTAGAAGATTATGTGTAAACCTAAAAGCTCAACGGAAACCGCAGGCCAAGAATTGTTAAGGCTGATCCAAAACATCCCCGACACCAGCAAAGATTTACGGGAAAGAATTCAAAGGGCAATAGACGACCTAGAACTCCACAAATCCTACGGACTTCGATTTGAACGCCATCTACCTGAGATAGTTGATGTGAACGGCGAGAAGGTTGGGTTGAATACACCCTACTACCCCTACCTGGAATATGTTGAGTCGATTCAAGGAAAGTCCCCAAAGGGGCCTGAACACATTTTGATGGAGGCGGATAACTATCTGGCACTCAAATACCTTCAATACACACATGAAGGAAAAGTGGATGTCATTTACAT
>DYRE01000381.1 GCA_020718965.1 Desulfomonile tiedjei | reverse complement strand
GGAGAAAGTCCATCTCGAACAGTGCGCTCTTGAACTTGCCAGGGGAACTGAAGAAGAAAAACAGTCACAACTGAAAAGACTGAGAGAATTCAAGGAACGCAACAAGGAACATTCGGGCCATGCTCGGGAAAAACTTTACAGGGTTGCGCAATCCGAGGGAAACATTTTCGAGGAACTGATGGACACCGTCAATTACTGCTCATTGGGTGAAATTACCCGAACTCTTTACAGGGCCGGTGGACAGTATAGACGAAACATGTGACCCTATTTCGCCGATATACAAGCAAAGTTGCTTCACGAAGCAGGTTCCGAACGAAGGTTTACGGTATCGTGTAGTTTGAAATGAAGGCCGTCCGCTGTATTAGTTTCGGCGAAGTGATCGGCTCAGTGGCGAATCTCGATGATGATAATCGGGGCTCCGGCTAGAAAACGGAGAGACTAGCCCCCTAATCATCTTTTTCGGCAATTGTGTTTTCAGAGGGATCGGAGATTACGACGGTTTTTGGAGGGGTAGCCCATCCGGACGGTTTATGCAGGACTCGAACTTTGCAAACACCGGGTGGCATCGAAATTGCCCCGTAGTAACCCCCCAGCTCGTCCGTCACGATCTCTGAATAATCACGCCAGGGACTCTGGGAAACCTGTACGGTTAGAGTAGAATATGGTAGATTTGGAAACCCTCCGGTAAACGTCACGGTATCTCCCGCTACAGAAGCCATGAGGGTGGAACGCCGCTCAGTCCTGACCCTGGGCAGGTTGTGTCTCCGGCTGACTTTTGAATAGAGGCTGTTGCGAAGTTTTCGGTTGTAACGGGTATCAGAAAAGGAATACGGAGCGGAAAAAGGGTTCTTTGAATCCAGAATCGCTTTCCAGTCAAAAGCTAACTGAATGCCGGCGGTGATGCTGTAATTTCGTCCTGATCCGTTGTTCTCACCCTGCTCGAATCTCATGTTCATGGAACCATCGCGCGAATTTATGGAAAGCCCTGTTCTGTATCCCGATGAACTGTAATTAAGGCCCGTATAATTGTGTGTGGACGCGTCGAGGCGGAAGTCAAGCCAGGATGAGAAATTTGGCAGCAGAAAGTTGATTCTGGCTTCGGTTCCCATGGGGAGAGTCTGCCTCAAGATCGAGGCCCCATCGCTTTTAATTTCCTCGCGTGTGTTAGTTGGGAAGTAGGCGTTGGCCGAAAATGTCACATCTGAAAAGTATCCTGGTAAGGCCGAGAATTCCACTCCAAAACCAGCCTGGCGAAGGAACTCTCCGCCAGGTTTTCTGTCTCTGGTCCAATCATGAAAGGCGTGGAACCCTACCATGGTTTCCGAGGTGATGAGCTGTCGGACTCCGGCGCCAACAGAAAAACTTTCGTTGTAACCGGTGATGGAAACGCGCGGGTCAAAAAATACGCTCTTATCATTCCATGCCCTGGCGGGAAAGAAGCAATCGAGGTTCATTGTAGGAAGGCCATGAGTCTTGTCAAATCCAGCGTTGAAATTGACATTATTCTTCATAGGATTTGGCAAAGCCATTCGAAGCCCGTAATTCAACGTGTAGGGCAGATATCGCTCAGCGCTCTGAACGCTGTTATCGGGAGTTCGTCGGTGTTCAAATTGCGTCGCGATTACTGGCGGTTCTACAGTTGAAGGAGATTTTATGCGATTTATGGTCGGAGGGGCGGAAAACGCGTGTGAAATATATAACAGATTAAACACCAATAATAAGAAACAACTTTTAGCTTTAATTAATTTTAAATATACAATTATCATAATAACACACTGTTTTTACGTATATATACGCTAATAAGTTTGAGTTTCATTGTCAAGTAAATTCGTATTTATTAGGCGCTTGTCAACCCCAATCTGTATGAAGTGGCCCGACCGCGGGTTCATGTAACGACTGCCTGCATCTTCTGTCTTTAGTGATCCGCGGGTAAATTCCGATCGATGACAGCGCCGAAAACCATAGCGTCAGGAACTCCAGAGGCCCGTGCCATAGTCGCGTTCCAGATCGGGTTGACCTCGAGACATCCAAAGGGTATAAAAATTGGTTGATCCTGTTGAAAGGTTCAGGACAAACCTTTCGCGGGCTCAACCGCGTAATTATTGAGGTTGTACTAATGAGTTCAATCACGCCGGATTGGGCAACAAAAGTGGTGTTGCCCCACATCCTGTCAATTCCGGAATACATTCCTGGAAAACCTGTAGCGGAACTTGAGCGGGAACTCGGGATATCCGGGGCCATCAAGCTTGCCTCCAACGAGAATCCCCTTGGACCTTCCCCCAAAGCCAAGGAAGCCATATTGAATAACGCCGGAATGG
>DYRE01000047.1 GCA_020718965.1 Desulfomonile tiedjei | reverse complement strand
CTGAAGAATTAGGACCGAAGTCCGGCTCGCAAGGTATCAAACAGTGCGAGTCATGATCCGGAGTTTAAGGTGAGCAGTAAAAGAATAGGCGCAGTTATGACGATCGGAGGAGGAATCGGCGGGGTGCAGGCGTCCTTAGACCTTGCTGAATCCGGTTTCAGAGTTTATCTGGTGGACGAAAAACCTAGCATCGGGGGCGTTATGGCGCAACTCGATAAAACTTTTCCCACCAATGATTGCTCCGCATGTATATTCTCCCCAAAACTTCAGACCCTCGCACAGAATCCCAATATTGAAATAGTCGCTTACAGTCACGTTGAGGGAATCGAAGGGACACCAGGCGATTTTCGAGTCAAGGTCAGGCGAAAAGCCAGATACGTAGACCCCGAGAAATGCACATCCTGCGGGGCCTGCGCTCAGAAATGCCCAACTAAAGTCCCTAACGAGTACAACTTTGGGCATGACGTCAGGAAAGCCATTTATAAGGAATACGCCCAGGGGATTCCATCTGTCTACACAATTGATCCAGACCATTGCCGTATATTCCAGGGTAAAAAGTGCGGTGTGTGCGCCAAGGTTTGCCCCGCCGGCGCTATTGATTATGAGCAGCAGGATGTCATCGAGGAGTTCGAAGTTGGGGCGGTTATACTGGCTCCCGGTTATGAGCTTTTTGATACGACCAAAGTGTCCGAATATGGCCACGGCATTGCGCCGAATGTAGTTGTCAATCTTGAGATGGAACGCATCCTGAGCGCTTCAGGGCCCTTTAGCGGTGTGGTCAGCAGACCTAGCGACGGTAGACACCCGAAAAAAATAGCATGGATTCAGTGCGTCGCCTCTCGTGATAGACGAAAAGGTATGCCTCATTGCAGTTCGGTTTGCTGTATGGCCTCGATCAAACAGGCTGTCATAGCTAAAGAGCATGACGCGTCAATTGAACCTACCATTTTTTATATGGATATTCGCGCTTACGGCAAAGATTTCGACAAATACTATGAAAAAGCTAAAACAGACGGTGGTGTGAGATTCATCAGGTCAATGGTAAGCCGCGTGGTGGAAGATCCTGTCACTCATGACCTGGATATCACTTTTCTGGATTCAGACGGGAAACTGCAAACAGAAACCTTCGATCTGGTCGTCTTGGCCGTAGGAATCAAACCATCCGAAGCAGCGGTAGAGACAGCGCGAATCCTTAATGTTGACGTGGACGCCGAGAAATTCTGCGTTACTGGATCCTTTGAACCGGTTAATACTTCAAGACCGGGTATTTTCGTCGCAGGCGCTTTTCAGGCCCCCAAGGATATACCTCAAACCGTAGTCGAAGCCTCGGCCGCCGCCGGTGTGGCGATCAGGATGCTTGCGGACCAGAGGAATACCCTTACCTCTAAAAAGGAATTGCCCCCAGAGAAAGACGTGTCCGGCCAAGATCCCAGAATCGGAGTTTTCGTTTGCCGATGTGGTATTAACATTGCGTCCACAGTTGACGTCCCCGGCGTTGTCGACAAAATTCGTGAACTCCCGGGCGTGGTTTACGCAGGCGAAAACCTCTTCACATGTTCTCAGGATACCCAGGGCCAGATTAAGAAAGTTATAGAGGAATACAACCTTAACAGGATGATTGTCGCATCCTGCACCCCCAGGACGCACCTTCCCCTTTTTCAGGAAACAGCGAGAGAGGCGGGGCTTAATAAGTATCTGGTCGAAATGGCCAACATCCGGGAACACTGTTCATGGGTTCACATGACTGAAAAGGAAAAGGCCACGGACAAGGCTGTGGATTTGATCAGAATGGCTGTAGCCAGAACATCGAAACTCGAACAGGTTCAGGACCAGCAACTCCCAATGGTTCAATCGGCGCTTGTCATAGGGGGCGGCGTCGCCGGTATGGTGGCCGCGCTTAATCTTGCGGCCCAGGGTTTCCCGACGCATTTGGTTGAAACTACAGATACACTGGGAGGAAACGCCTGGAAACTTTCTCACACCTTAAAGGGAGAAGATATCCCCGCGTATCTCAACGATCTCACAAAAAAAGTCCAGGAACAACCAGGGTTAACCATTCACTTCAATTCCAGTGTGAAGGATGTTCACGGGTTTGTAGGGGCCTTCAAGACAGAGATTTCCGGCGGTAATGGAGAATCCACTGAGATTGAACATGGCGTAGCCGTGGTCGCCACTGGAGCCTCCGAGTGGAAACCTGACTTGTACTCGTACGGCCGTGACCCTCGCATACGCACTCATCTGGACATGACCAGAGCCATGAAAGAAGGGGACACTAAAGTCTGGAATGCGGAAACAACCGTTTTCATACAATGTGTCGGGTCAAGAACTCCCGAGCGTCCCTGGTGTAGCAAGGTGTGCTGTAATCATACGGTGATGGATGCGATTGAACTCAAAGAACGAAATCCATTGGCGAAAATTTGGGTATTATATCGAGATATCAGGACTTTTGGCCTTAACGAATGCTATTATGAAAAGGCTAGGCGCCTTGGTGTAGTCTTTGCCAGATACGAATACGAGGAACCTCCTCAAGTTCAGGTGGGGGAAAAACTTAAGATAAAATTTAGGGATTTGGTAATGGGCGGAATGATGGAGATCGACGCTGACAGTCTGGTGCTGGCGTCAGCTATCGTGCCGGACGAGAACAACAGGGAACTGGCCAAGCTTTTTAAAATATCAACAAACGAAGATGGTTATTTCCTGGAAGCCCACATGAAATTGAGGCCGGTTGATTTTTCGACTGACGGTGTTTTCCTGGCGGGACTCGCTCATTATCCCAAACCTCTGGATGAAACAATAGGTCAGGCTGAGGCCGCTGCCTCACATGCTGCGCAGATTCTTGCACGCGGCTATGTTGAAGCCCCGGGGATGGTATCGGTTGTGGATACGTACCTCTGCCGTGGTTGCGGTCGCTGTGTCGAAGTTTGCCCGTTCCACGCCCCCGAACTCAAGGAAGTCAGCCCTGGAGTGTTCAAGTCCGAAATAAATCCCGCTCTTTGCAAGGGATGCGGGGCGTGCGCTGTGGCCTGTCCTACTGGAGCGGCTTCTATCAGGCACTTCAAGAATGATCAGATTTCTGCAATGATCGATGTGGCGGTAGCATGATGGTTCTCGTGATTAAGTTGCCTGAATTCTTGTTAGAGTTAACCTATAAGAATTGCGTGATTTTCCGGAGTCAAAATGTCTGAAGAATTTGATCCAAAAATTGTGGCTTTTGCTTGTAATTGGTGTTCATACGCCGGAGCGGATCTGGCTGGTGTAGGACGTATGCAGTACCCACCAAGTATTCGCCTGATCCGTTTAATGTGTTCTGGAATGTTAGTTCCACCTTACATTTTACGGGCCTTCGAAAAAGGGGCCGACGGCGTTCTGGTCACCGGTTGACACATCGGGGAATGCCATTACCTGGACGGTAATGAAAAGGCGCTGAAAGTAATAGCAAAAACCAGAAAGATGATGAAGCTCCTGGGACTAGAGGAAGGCAGACTGAAGCAGGAATGGATTTCGGCTTCTGAAGGTTCAAAGTTCGCTGAAACTGTCAAGACCTTCACCGGAGAAGTGCGAAAGCTCGGAAGAAATCCTCTTGTCAAAAGGGAGAATGCGGCATGAACCTACCGGATATCGTCGACCGTACTGGGGCCTACTATTGCCTGGATTGTGGTATATGCACAGGCAGTTGTCCGGTTTCCAGGGTTTTTCCTGATTTCTCGCCTCGATTGATGGTTGAAAAAGTCCTCGTGGATCAGGAAGAAAATCCCCTGGAAGACATAAATGTATGGGCGTGCCTTTCTTGCGCCCAATGTAGTGTCCGGTGCCCATCGGAGATAGACTACCCCGAGTTCGTACGATTGATCAGGGAAGAAGCCGTTCTTCAGGGTAAGACCGGAACTCCGGCGCACAGGGGCCTGTTTCAGACAATCATGCGCCTGCAGACAATGGATGTTAAACAGTCCAAGACTGAATGGGCCAGGGAAATTGGCCGTATAGCCACGTCAGGCGACGTCTACTTTTTTGTAGGGTGCGCTCCATTCTTTGATGTAGAATTTCACGATGACTGGGGCATTGATATGATGGACAGCCCGCGTGGTACACTTAAACTGTTGAACGCCGTCGGTATAGACCCGGTAATACATGATGACGAGTGTTGCTGCGGGCATGATCTTTTCTGGAATGGAGATACGGAAAATTTCGTCAAGCTTGCCAGGAAAAATGTTGAATTGATAAGAAGTTTAGGTTGCAAGCAGGTGGTTTTCTCTTGTCCAGAGGGCTACATGATTTTCAAGAACAGGTATCCTGAGTTTGTTGGTGAGTTGGGATTCGAACCGATTCACCTCTATGAACTTTTGACTCGGGAAGCCAACTCAGGAAAAATCAAGTTTGAACCACTTGAAACAAAGCTGACATACCATGATCCGTGCAGGTTGGGAAGGCAGGCCGGGATACTGGAACAACCGAGGGATCTACTGAAAGCGATTCCTGGAGTGGAACTTGCGGAAATGGAACATAACAGGCAAAGTGGTATCTGTTGCGGCACTAGCGCATGGATGAACTGCTCGGCGTGCTCCAAATCCATACAAAAGGCAAGGCTGGAAGAGGCTATTGCCGTGGGCGCACAGACTCTGGTGACAGCGTGTCCAAAATGCAGGGCACATTTGAGTTGCGCTTTACGGGATATGGAAGTACCTCTTCAGATCCGTGACTTGAATGAAATACTTGCACAATCAGTCAAGGTGTAGGTATTTCCGGCTGAAGCTGATTTCGAGGACTCGCAAGACCCTAGTAAGTGAACTCGGAAGGAGCTTACGGACTAGATGGTTTTTTGAATATTATTGAATGAATCGGGGATGGTGAAATTATGGCTTCCAAGGAAGTGCTAATAGTAGGTGGCGGAATAGCAGGCATGCAAGCCGCTCTCGATTTGGGTGAAATGGGAATTCAAGTTCATCTTGTAGAGAAAAATCCTAGTATTGGTGGGAAAATGGCACAGTTGGACAAGACTTTCCCAACCAACGATTGCACAATATGAATTCTGTCACCTAAATTGCTGGATGTCGGTCGACATCCCAAGATTAATGTGCTGGCCTATAGCGAAGTCGTAGATTTCAACGGTGAAATAGGCAATTTTAACGTCAAGGTGCGTCAGAAACCACGATATATTGACGCTTCAAGGTGTACTGCCTGTGGAGCCTGCGCAGAGAAGTGTCCTACTAAGGTTCCGAATGAGTTCAATTTTGGATTTGATGACAGGAAAGCCATTTACAAGGATTATGCGCAGGGGATTCCATCCGTTTTCACGATTGATCCTGATCATTGCAAAGTTATTCTCGGAGGTAAGTGCGGGGTCTGTCAGAAAGTGTGTCAGGCCAAGGCTGTAGATTATGAACAGAAAGAATCCTTCGTTGATCTCAATGTTGCTTCAGTCATAGTCGCAACAGGATATGAACTGTTCGACGCTACCCAGATACCTGAGTATGGTTACGGTAAAATCCCGAATGTCATTTCATCCCTTGAAATGGAAAGGCTTCTAAGCGCTGGTGGCCCCACAAGGGGGCATTTGTCCAGACCGACGGTTATCCGCGGGGAGAAACGGCTCAAGGAACTGCCCAAACTGATTAAAAAAGCCGAAAAAGATCAAAAAGAGGACCAGAAACAGCTACTTGAACAGGAAATGAAACTGACCGAGGAGCAAGTTCACAAATATCACACGGCTAAGAAACTCGCATTCATACAATGCGTTGGATCCAGGGATTTCAGGTTCCACAAATACTGTTCAAACTATTGTTGCATGCATTCCATCAAGGAAGCCATCATCGCTCGTGAACATGAACGTGAAACCGAGTCATGCATTTTCTATATGGATCTTAGGACTGTCGGCAAAGGATTCGAAGAATACAAAGTCCGTGGGGCAGAGGTTTCCGGTCTGAAGTATATAAGAGGCAGAGTGGCGGAAATACTTCAGGACGAAGAAATGAACCCGGTTGTCTATTATGAGGACACGGAAAAGAGACAGGTTGTCGGCATGACATTTGATATGGTCATCCTGGCAAACGCATGCTCCCCGTCTAAAGGAATAAGGAATATATCGGAATTGCTGGGCGTGGAACTGGACGAGAATCAATTTGTAAAGACGAGCCCAAACAATCCTTTGGATACGAACGTGCCCGGAATTTTCAGTTGCGGTTGCGCCCAGGGCCCTCTAGACATACCTGAATCTGTGGCCCAGGCCAGCAGCGCTGCGGCTAGAGCGGCTGAGGTGGTAATGACAGAAGGGCTGCCCATTGCGGTATAGGGAGATTCAAGCGTGAAAAAATTGGTTCAGGATGATATTCGGACAGGCGTTTTCATTTGCGATTGTGGATCCAATATAGCAGGCTATCTGGAGATGAAGGAACTCGTGGAATTCGCGAAAACCCTCCCCAACGTAGTCTTTGTCCAGGAGAATCTTTACACGTGTTCAGAAGGTGGAATTAACGAAATCAAGCTTGCGATCCCTCGGGAGAATCTTAACCGGGTGGTAGTAGCCTCCTGCACTCCAAGGACACATGAACCTCTTTTCATGAGCGCATGTGAAGAAGGCGGATTGAATCCCTATCTGTTCGAAATGGCCAACATACGTGACCAATGTTCCTGGGTACATATGCGCGAACGAGAAGCCGGGACGCAGAGGGCAAAGGTTCAGATAGCCATGGCTGTGGCCAAGGCGGCCAAACTGCGTGAACTGAACAGAATCCAGTTGAGCCTTTCCCATAGGGCCCTAGTCATAGGTGGTGGCGTGGCGGGTATGTCAGCAGCTCTAGCGCTTGCCAACATGGGTTATGAAGTTGATCTCGTGGAAAAGCGTGACAGGCTTGGTGGAATACTCAACGAGTTGAACATGATTCTGCCGTCGAATGAACCACCGGATAAGTTGGTGAACAACCTGGCGGCCAGATTGCATGACAATCCGAAGGTGACCATCCATACCGGAGCGGTTGTTACAAAGACAGAGGGATATGTTGGAAACTATGTTGCGACAATCCGTCAGAACGAAAATGAAAACAAGATTAAATGTGGAGCTGTTATAGTTGCCATAGGAGCTCAGCCACTCAAGCCTGAAGGCCTTTACAATTACGATGGCAAGAAGGTTATCACTCACATCGAACTGGAGTCCAAACTTAAACAGGGAGATGTTCAGGCAAAAAACATCTCGATAATTCAGTGTGTCGGATCAAGGTCCAAAGAGCGCACATACTGTTCCCGAATATGCTGCATGACAGCGGTCAAAAACGCTATTCTGTTTAAAGAAGCTTCTCCAGACACCAAGATTACTATATTTTACCGCGACATGCAGATGTACGGCGTGGAAAATGAGCAGTTGTTTAGAAAATCAAAAAGACTTGGTGTACGATATGTCACTTATGATCCAGATCGTCCTCCGAGGTTCGATGGGGAATCGGTAAGTGTGCATCACCTGAGAATGGGACGAGACATAATTGTCCCTACTGACCTTCTGGTGTTGTCCACACCGCTTGTAGCCCAAGACGACGCCTCGGAAATTTCTACAATGCTCAAGGTGCCCATAAACGAAAACGGCTTTTTCCTCGAAGGTCATGTTAAGCTTAAACCTCTGGATTTTGCCACGGACGGAGTATATCTTTGCGGAAATGCGCGGTTCCCGTCGACAATAAGAGAAGCAATATCCCAAGGGCTGGGAGTAGCTTCCAGGGCTGCCGGTGTGCTTTCCAAGGAAGCTCTTTTCACAAGTGGTATTGTTGCTGACATAAATCCTGAAACATGCTGCGGTTGTCTTGGGTGTGTAGCGGTTTGCCCGTACGGGGCAATTAATTTTATTGAAAATAGAGGTATATGTCAGGTCAACAAAGTGCTTTGCAAGGGATGTGGAGGATGCGCGGCGACATGTCCTTCCGGAAGCGCCAGACTTGATGGTTTTTCCAATCAGCAGATATATGCCCAAATAGAACAGGCGATGGCGGTTTAGAAGAATGGTTAGGCCGTTTATATTGATCTGCCGTCCACATTGAGGATTTAGATATGTCCGATAGTCAATTTGAGCCCAAGATTGTAGGTTTCCTGTGTAACTGGTGCGCTTACGCCGGGGCAGACCTGGCCGGGGTTAGCAGGCTTCAGTATCCTCCCAACATGAGAACCATCCGAACTTTGTGTTCCGCTACTGTAGGGCCTCATCAGATACTCAAGGCTTTCCAGAAGGGAGCGGATGGTGTCTTCGTAGGCGGTTGACACATTGGGGATTGCCATTACCTGTACGGTAATTACATGACAGTAAAGAGAATGGGGTTTATGAAGAAACTGCTTGAGTTTTCCGGAATAGATCCCGAACGTTTGATTCTTAAGTGGGTCTCATCGGCGGAAGGTCCCAGATTTGCCAAGGTAGTTACGGAGTTTGTTGAAAAAATCCGTGAACTTGGTCCTTCTCCATTAGGATCCAAAGAAACAGCGGAAGTGGCTTCTACAGAAAAAGCGTCTTAAAGTAAACTTTTTTAAAATCAATTTTTCGTTTGTTTGGGATAACCCGATGATTGAAATAGTGAAAGAACATGTCAAGGACCTACTGGCCGGTGGGAAAATAGCTGGTTTTCTTGGACTGAGAAATGATGACGGGGTCATAACACCGTTTCTCTTTAAGCAAGAGGATCAACTTGATTCCTCCTTTTCTCTAGGAGATTCAGATTCTCAGGGAACCATGCGTTACCCAATGGCCAAGCTGGCCCTCCATTTGATTCAGAATTCCAATGATGACGCTAGCTACGGAGTATTAGTCCGTGGATGCGACGAAAGAGCCTTGACCGAGCTTAAGCGCTGGAACCAATTGGAAAAGCCTGACAGAATAGTTAAAGTTGGAGTGGCGTGTACCCTGGAACTCGCGAAAAAACACGAGTGCCATAAACCATTTCCCGATGAATTTGTAGCGGGCGAAAAGGTGGATCCCCAACCGAATAACTGTGTTCAGGAGATTTTGGCCAAGGATCTGGAATCCCGTTTAGCGTATTGGTCTGCGGAGTTTGATCGTTGCATAAAATGTTACGGATGCAGAAATATCTGTCCTGTATGTTTTTGCAATGTTTGTACGCTTGAAGAGGACGCCCTGATCAAAACAGGAACTATTCCACCTGAAAATCCCATGTTTCATCTCACCAGAGCAGTTCACATGGCCGGGCGATGCATTGATTGCAACTTGTGCACTGAAGTTTGTCCGGCCGAGATTCCGCTCAGAACTCTGTACAAAAGGGTTGCGGAAATTATATCTGATGAATTTTCGTACGTCACTGGCGTTGCAGGTGAAGGTAAATCTCCATTGAACATACTTGGACCTGATCCGGGACATACATCGGCTAACGACTAGCGGAGAATTCTCTTTCGATCATTGAGGACAGGAGTGAGACAGGTTATGTTGGCGGTTAAAAACTCGGCCCTGGTTGTAATCGACATGCAGGAGAAACTCTCCCGGGCCATGCACGACCGGGAGAACCTTCTGACAAGCGCCTCAAAAATTGTTCATGGCGCAAAGATTCTTGGGATTCCGGTAATTTGGACGGAACAGAACCCTGGGGGGCTGGGGGCTACGCTGCCGGAAATAAGGAATTACATTCCCGCCGATTCAGAGCCTGTTATTAAGCTTAGCTTCAGTTGCTGCGCAGAGCCGGTTTTTATGGAGACGCTCAAAGCGACTGGAAGGAAACAGATTTTGGTGATGGGCATTGAAAGCCATGTGTGTGTTTGCCAGACAATACTCGATCTCCTCGACATGGGTTATGAAACGCACATCGTTTGCGATGCGGTCGCTTCGAGAACACCAGAAAATAAGGCGATTGGTGTTGAGCGATCAAAACAGGCTGGAGCGATCATCACGAGCGTGGAGATGGCTCTTTTTGAACTGCTTGGAGAAGCCAAGGGGGAAAATTTCAAGCAGATTCTGAAGATTGTGAAGTAATCCCGCCTCGCTCATAAATTGTTTCATGACTACAGCGTTTTCAAATTTCCTTTTCATCTTGAATCAGTGTCAGTTTTTAAATATAATTCTATAAAGCTGAAGTATATCTACCTAATATAAAGCTGGAAGACATGTTATCCACCTAAGTACCTGCCATGTTTTTTGTAGCCACCTGCTACTCTAATATGATATAATAAATCAAGTCAAATAATCCATGTAACGTGAGGTATTTTCTTGTGAACCGAGTCAATATGATGATCGGACTCCTAGGTGTAGCTATTGCTGTCTGCTTCGTTGTTTCAGCAACAACTATGGCGCTGGTGCTAACCTATCTTGGAGCTGAATAATCAGCTCCTATTGGCTGGGACCAAGAATTCTGATTCTTTCTCCAGGGATCGAGGTCTCAATACTTGGATCGTACATCGCCGAGATCCTTGATCCCCGCATCCAGAAATTTCCGGCTGTTACTGCCCGCGCAAGATACGAAAACCTGTAAACCCCCTGATAAATCTGATTTTTGAAAACTCTGACACCGTCATCGCGAATCTCCAGATATGACGGATAAAATCCTGCAGCCATGGCTCTATCTTCGTCATTATTAATCGGAGCTTCTCCATCCATTCCTTCTGTTTTAAGCTCAGAGTTTATTGGAACAAGACCTGCCGGTGTAAAATCTTCAAGCGCAAGAAACTCCAGTTTACTGGAAGCTGGTTTGTTAGAGCGGTCCTGAAAAGCTATTTCCAGTGAAATCCTAACTATGTCTCCGATCCTGATGTCCTTGTTCCCATTCAGGTTAGAGATTTTTTTGGATAGAGTGAGTCCACTGGCTTTGGTTCCCTCATCTGAAGAATGGTCAGGATACCTGAAGGAAAGACTATAATTAACAAATTGGTTTGAATCAGCCTTCAGGATTATCTTCCCACTTTTTAGCAAAGTTGAAGGATCAATCTCCAGCGTCTGACTAGCTTCTTTGAGATTCAGTTTGACCTGATCTTTTTCGCCCGGGTTAATGGTGAGGTTTACCGACTTGCCTTGCCCGCCTGAGTTGCCTTTTTGCTTGAAATACCTGCTAAGAGCGAGTATGCACCATCCTGTGTCAGCAGTGGAAATCCAAATGCCATCGGGTCGTAGCCCCTTGAGCAATTTTCCTGCAAATTCGTCAGCTTTTTTAGAATGTCCTTCAACTTCCAAGGTAGCCATCAAGCATGCGGCCAGTTCACGCCAGGGAGAGTCCAATGCGCTATTTTCCTTGCCTGGCGAGCCTGGCGCGAGTTTTTTCACCAGTTCTTTACGCTTGGCTGAGTCAAGATAATTTATCTTTTTTGAG
>DYRE01000046.1 GCA_020718965.1 Desulfomonile tiedjei | reverse complement strand
ACTATAAGGCCAATCGCCACCGACCAGGAAAAAAATACCAGGGACTCATAAAGATTAGAAAGAGGCGCATGGCCAATTCCCATCTGGTATGATTCCAACCAGCGAAGTCCTATCGAAGCCGTATGAACAAGCCAAAGAATAACAAGGGCCACCCAGAAGACTTTGCTGAATCGACTTCGATCCTTCAGGGAAACATATGTTACCAGGTACGCAATTATCCAACCCAAATATCCAAAGGCCAAATATGTGTTTATTTCAACATTGGTCATGAAGTAAATCCAATCCGGACAATATGAAATATCTTTACAGATTATGTCGATCTTTTGGCTTCAAGTCTGTCAATCTGGCGAGTTCCTGTTCAACCCTCTCCCTAAATTCCCTGCGGAGCTTTCGGCTTCGCCCTGATACCACAACACCGGTCGCACCTTTAGAAGGTTTGATCTCAACAGTGAGCCTTTGTAAGTTAGTAAAAAGAGTAAGAATAAAGCCGAGAACGAGCAGAGAACAACCTAACCACACCACGAGAACTCCAGGGTCATATCCTATTTGCAAACCTGTTGCGTATAAAGGGGTAAAACCGAGAAAGCGGATTTCTGTCCCGTCAACATCCAGAGGTTTTGTATCCTTCTCATAAATACTCAACGACTTGGGTTCCTGCGATTCTCCTACCACATTAACCTGAATTCCTGAACCTTTTGCAATTGTTCCGGGGTTCAGGCTCATGATTTTTAATTTGGTTTGAGAACCAGGAACTTCTATTTGCCTGTGCGGATCTACAATCTTTTCTTCTGGCTCCCCATCTCTTGATTTGAAAGAGAGCTTTACACTTCTAACGCCTATAACTCTGTAATCAGCTTGAAACAGGGAAATTCCCTCATATGTCAACGGATGATTTACCCTTATCGATCCAGTTTTAATGTCTTTGCCGTCTTTTGATAACCTGATATCGCTCCGGAACTCCTTGGGTTCTCCAGTGGGGTATTTGAGTAAGGTAAAATTATCTACGGTAATTGAGAATGGAAGATTTTGAGTCTCCTCTGATGGGACCAAAGTAAATTTATGAGATGTTTCCCCTTCACTGATGAGAGTATGCCCCTTGAACCCCCAAAGACTTCCAATGAGGCCTCCCAAGAGTATTACGATGATACCCACATGAATAAAAGGGAAACCCAGAAGGTGAAACTTTTGCCTAATCCATTTGTATTTGATCATACCCGAAGATTCTGTGACCTTGGCGCGTGAACCCATAACTGCGCGACCAAAGTTCAGAAGTTGATCTGAAAGTTCAGCGGCTCCCAAAGATGAACTGAAGCTGAACAGAAAGGACATTTTAGTGTTGTTGCCTTGATACTCCTTCAATAGCAGAGGAATTCTCTGGAACAAGCACCCAAAAATGTTCAGGGTTAGAAGACTTAGAAGAGTGACAAACCACCAACTCCTGAAAACATTGTTGAGATCCATGATCACAGCAAGCCGAAAAAGAAAAGGATTTCCGAAAATGGCTATTCGATCAAGAGACTCCCCCTGGGGAATTACGGTACCAAAAATAGCTCCGACCGCGATAGCGAAAAGAAGGAATATTGTGGTTCTAACGGAAGTAAAGAAAAACTTTATTTCAAATAAAATAGAGACTGATTCTGAAGAAGCAGTCTCCGAAAACTTCGGTTTACTCATTAAAAGTGAACTCCAAATTTACTTATGGATCAGCAGTGAGATGCATGCAAGTACTCGCCAAAAACCCGACGAAGAACATCGCAAATCTCACCCAGAGAAACCCTTTTTCGAACAGCGTCCAAGATGGGAGGCATGATATTACCGCTTCCCTGAGCCACTTTTTCTAGCGTTTGCAAGCAGTCTCTTACAGCTTCGGAATCGCGCTCGCCATAAATCTTTTGTAACCTTTGTATCTGGGTTTCTCTGACCGTCGGGTCAACTTTTAACAGACCCTTGGGTGGAGCGCTACCTGTTTGGAATCGGTTAACCCCTACAATGACCTGATCTCCGGATTCTACAGCCTTCTGGAAGGTGTAGGCTGAATCCTGGATTTCCTGTTCTATAAAACCACATTCTACCGCTCTGACAGCGCCTCCCATTTCGTCAATCTTCTTGATGTATTCAGTCGCAAGTCGTTCAATTTCGTCGGTAAGCGCTTCAACAAAATATGAACCGGCGAGTGGATCAACTGTGTCAGCGACTCCGGTTTCATAGGCCACTATTTGCTGGGTTCTGAGGGCAATTTGTACTGATTCCTGAGATGGTAGAGCGTAAGCCTCATCCTTTGAGTTAGTGTGCAACGACTGGGTTCCACCCAAGGCTGCTGACAAGGCCTGAAAGGCCACGCGTACGATGTTGTTTTCCGGTTGAGGGGCGGTAAGAGTACAGCCAGCGGTCTGGGTGTGAAAACGAAGCATCATGGCCCTAGGGTTGGTTGCTCCAAAACGTTCTTTCATTATTCGGGCCCACATGCGCCGGGCTGCCCTGAACTTGGCGATTTCTTCAAAGAAATCCTGATGCGCGTTAAAAAAGAAACTCAGTCGTTCACCGAAAGAATCGACATTGAGACCCGCCCTTATTGCAGCCTCAACATACGCTATGCCATTGGCGAGAGTGAAAGCCACTTCCTGAACGGCTGTGGAGCCAGCTTCTCTTATGTGGTATCCGCTGATGCTTATTGTGTTCCATTGGGGAACGTGCTCGTTGCAAAAGGCGAAAATATCCGTGATGATCCGCATTGACGGTTGAGGTGGAAATATGTATGTGCCGCGAGCCGGGTATTCCTTCAGAATGTCATTCTGAATAGTTCCCCGAAGTTTAGCGACGTCAGAGCCCTGTTCTTCGGCAGAGACAATATACATGGCAAGTAAAATCGCCGCAGGGGAATTGATAGTCATGGACGTGCTTACAGACCCGAGATCTATTCCATTAAAAAGAAGTTTCATATCTTCTATGGTGTCTATAGCTACCCCCACCTTGCCTACTTCGCCAGCGGCCAGTTCATGGTCCGAAGAATAGCCAATCTGGGTAGGCAGGTCGAAGGCCACTGATAGCCCCGTCTGGCCCTGATCAATAAGGTATTTGAAACGCGCGTTAGTTTCTTCCGCGCTACCGAACCCTGCATACTGTCGCATCGTCCAGAATCGGCCCCGGTACATGTTAGGCTGAACCCCTCGAGTAAAGGGATAACTCCCTGGAATACCAAGGTCATTTTCGACATCGAAGTCGGGGGAGTCCCAAGGCCAGTAAACCCTTTTCAGTGGTAATCCAGAGACGGTTTTGAATTCAGTCTTGCGCTCAGGACGCTTGACTAAACTTTCCTTAACCTTTTGATCCGACTTAATACATTTTTCTTGGAAATCCTGGCTCATGGCGCACCTCGCTTGTCATAATTGAAAGAGAGAAAATATGGATATCCACCCAATAAACTCGAACCTCACTAGCTCTTAAATATTTAGTCAGCATCAGGGAAAAAGACCGCTCAAAACTTTATCTTCACGAATTACCAGATGCTGCTGTTTCCCTGTCGATTTTGCACGAAATGCCCATGCCTTTCAATCCCGTTTCAAAACATCCGTTGCAGGAAATACAAGTTGCCCTGGAAATATCTCCGCCAAGC
This sequence comes from Desulfomonile tiedjei, assembly GCA_020718965.1. Classification (GTDB taxonomy): domain Bacteria; phylum Desulfobacterota; class Desulfomonilia; order Desulfomonilales; family Desulfomonilaceae; genus CAJBEZ01. Next base: position 7,695 of record DYRE01000046.1, on the reverse strand, counting down.
CATCTATTTACTAGTCTGGGCTCCCTGATGAAAGGACGGGCCATTGAAACGTAATCAGCGATGTTATTTTTGATGATTTCCTCAATCTTTTGAAGTGATCTGAAACCACCAACAGCAATAATGGGGACCTTGACGTTTTCTTTGAATTGAGCAGCTAGATCGGCAAAATAAGCTTCATCGTTATCCTGGACTATTTTTGTGCGAACCGGGCCCTGGTTTTTGGGAGACGATGCGCTGCCTCCGCTGATTTCAATGGCGTCAATGCCATCATCAGCCAGGCGTTTGCCTACTTCGAGAGTCTCCCCAATTCCCATGCCTTTCTCTACAAAGTCCGCCCCACTAAGCTTTATCATAATGGGCCAATCCGAGCCTACCTCACCTCTTACAGCCTCGAGAGTTTCCCCCAGAATTCGGTAACGGTTTGAAAGGCTCCCACCGTAGCTATCGCCTCTTTGATTCCAACACGGTGAAAGGAACTGGTTGATGCCGTATCCGTGGGCTCCGTGAAGCTGAACACCGTCAAAGCCCGCTTGTTTTAGTCGTCTAGCGGCATTCGCGTAAGCTTGTATCAAGTCGAGAATTTGATTCTTGGGTATCGCTTTTACTTTATGTTTTACAGTTGGATCATTTATTTCGGAAGGGGCCCAAATCTCGCCTTCCTGAGGAAACAGCTTAGGGTTTGCCCTGAATCCGGTGTGGACTATCTGGCCGACCAGTTTCCCGCCACCAGCATGGACAGTCTCAGCGAGTTTTTTTAATCCGGGAACCTGCGCGTCATCGTAATTTCCTATCATGTGAGGCAATTGTATAGCATTGGGCATAACGTATTGATATCCAGAGATGATAAGCCCCACGCCACCTCGTGACAGGCGATTGTAGAATTCACAGGTGAGGTCGGTAACAAATCCTCTCTCATCACCTGTTCCTGTCCACGTTGCCGATCTCACTGTTCTATTGCTTAGTTCAATGGAACTAATCCCGCTTTTGTCGAATAGTTGAGCCATAAAAGCAACTCCCGACAACAAAAAAGTAAATATGTTACTTTCGCTTGTTGAACAGTCTTGGCGTCATGATTGAAAGGCTTTCCAAAAACATCAATCGGCACAAAAATCCACAAGAGAAAACCTAACTCTCTGAGAATTGAACCCTGACCAGCGAAAGAGGTTAAAGATCTCTTGTCATGCCATCAATGTGGATTCCCATCCGTGGGAAAGACTCCCCCCGACGACGGCTACGTCATTCAATAACTATTAGAACATCGCCGACCTGGTACGAATCTCCAACTTTTACTTTTATTTCTTTGATGGATCCGCTAGAAGTAGCCACTATTGGAAGTTCCATTTTCATAGCTTCAATTATGACTAGATCCTGATCTTCCTGCACGCTGTCTCCAATATTAACCATTACATTGATAACCTTACCATTCATAGGCATAGTAACTTCTGCCATGTTCACAACCTCCTGGGGAATCTTTTTGGACTAAACGATTAAACGAATTATTTGAAAAGAATATGAATACATTCTGATCAACGAACCTGAACATTATACGATCGCACATTGGTAATTGCAAAGATAAACCGACCTGATCATAGAGACCAAAAACAAAAAAGACCCGGCAGAGTCTCTCAATTAATCTAGGGATCTGCACAGGCCTTTCAACAGTCTACTACCCTTACTGTAGCTCAGACTGAGTCAATTTTTCCGAAACAAAATCTATTCTAATGACAGTCTTTGGAAGGCTGGCATAATTCCATTAGAACACCGTGAGTAGCTTTGGGATGCATGAAGGCCACCGACATACCATGAGCCCCCTGTCTAGGCTTTTCATCAATCAACTTTATTCCCTTGGCCTTTAGCTCGGAAATGGCTTCCTCGATGTCATCTACTTCATAAGCTATATGGTGGATGCCCTCTCCGTTTTTGTCCAGGAACTTCTTTATCGCCGAAGAGCCCGACACATCCTGTAGAAGTTCAACCGAACTATCCCCAATTGGAATGAACGCTATTTTCATTCCACCATATTCTTCACTGTGGGTGACCTCGAGAGGAAGAGCGCCGGTAAAAAAGTCGATTGCGGATTGCAGATCGCTGACAGCTACTCCCAGATGAGCTATCCTGTTTATTTTCATTACAACCTCGCCCGATCAAGATCAAACACAAATTTCGAAAATATAACGTTTATTCAGAAGATGTAGTCGTGCAACTGGACGACTCGTTGGTAGCAGCAGGAGCGCTTGGTTTGTCGATCACCTTGCCGGCGGAAGAAGCTGTGCTGCGCGTTCCATAATCAGTTACATACCATCCAGAACCCTTAAGAACAAACGTAGAATGTGATATTAATTTTCTAGCCCTGCCACCACATTCTGAACATATGTCTATAGGATCGTCAGATATTCTCTGCCAAGCTTCAAACTCTTTTCCACACTTTTCACAGCGATACTCGTAAACCGGCATTATTCAAATCCTCCTATGGATTATGCTTCCACTGTCAATAAACTAAGATGCTAGAATTTCGATCCAGATTCATAAAGATTAAGTAACTTGTCTGTATTTTCTACGCCACTGAGTATTTCACTTGTAACTTTGTGAACTACTTTTTCTTCATTTTCACGATCTTCCTGAGACCCGTAAAAATCAACCTCGAACCTTCTGAACCGGACAATATGAACAAGCTCATGAGTTAGAACGAAAAGACCCAGTGTCCAAAGATCGTGTTTATGAGGCCTAAGTAATGTTCTTAAGATCGCGGGATCCTGTAACAATACTCCGTAACATGGAATGTCATCTCGGGCTTTAAGATTCCTGGCGTTATTTCTAGATCCTATCCTGACAGTTTGAGCCAGAACATTAGAATCTCTCAACCAGGGTGCGGTTTCTTTCCATGTAAACAATGAATACGGATTCTTGGTCCACTCATCTGGGGCCAAGTCGAAATAACGCAACACAAGACTTTCCGCCAAGAGGGACGCTCTACTAACTATAAAGCGATCAGACTCCGTGAAAAAGCCTTCAGACGTCATTTCAACTTAACCTATTTGTTCTTGTGTCTCTGCTTAGCGCGAAGCTTTTTGTGTTTATGCTTGCGCATCTTCTTTCGTCTCTTTTTTATAATGCTACCCATTTTGACCTCACCAAATTTCAAATTATCATGACTATCATTTCGTTGGCCGCATGTCAATGATGACGGATGAAATTTGCCGGTCAAAAACGAGCTGGATTTACCGAGACAATATTCTAATCTCAATATTATATGTCAAGTCACACACTTGAAAGGTTCCGCCCAATTGAATTGATGGTTCGGGCTTCACCAAAGTACATCATCTTTTAAGGGTAAATGTTGCTTTCGCATAAACAGATGGGACATCCCGAATTTTACTTTTGCGTTCGCTGCGGTTCGTAGAATTGCACATAAATATCTTGACACTAATAGTAAAGTTATTTATGAATATAAAATATATATTCTTCTCAGTCCCATCGTTTTTTGCGGGGAGAAAAGATGCGCGTTACTACCACGAGTCGATATGGTGTGAGGGCATTGTTTGACGTGTCATATCATGGGGGTGGAGAGCCTACTCAGATAAAGGACATATCGAGACGTCAAAAAATTTCTCAGCGCTATCTGGAACAGATATTCAACAGACTGCTCAAGGCTGGCCTTCTCAAGAGCAGAAGGGGGCCTAGGGGCGGATACATGCTTGCCAAGGCTCCTTCGGAAATAACCGTAGGGGATATAATTCAGGCCGCTCAGGGTCCAATAATTCCTGTTCGGTGTCTTGGAGAGGATTCGTGCAAGCACGGCAGTTGTGACGTTTGTGAAGGTTGCATAACGAGACATGTCTGGAAACAGACTCAGCAGATACTCCTGGATTACTACAATTCGGTGACTATAGCTGATCTTTGCGCCCTTGCGCGCAAGGAAGGCCTTTCCAGAGAATTGGACCACAAGTACATGTACTTTATCTGATCAAGTAGAGATGTTTTTTCTTTTGTTTGGGCGCCTTTATGAAAACTGATCCGACGATGACAGATTGTATTGGCAAGACTCCGATGGTCAAGCTTGGAAGGTTTCGTTCTGAAAAGAGAGCCGAGATTTGGGCTAAGCTGGAATTTTTCAATCCTGGAGGCTCCTTGAAGGACAGGATGTGTCTCAACATCATTAAATCCCTGGAACGCGATGGTATTCTCAAACGGGGCTGGCGTTTAGTGGAGGCTTCGTGCGGGAATACAGCCATCAGTCTTTCCATAATTGCGGCCGCTAGAGGTTACGCTTTGACCCTCGTAATGCCGGAAACCGTTCATCGTGGCCGAGTTCAGTTGCTCTCCGCTTATGGAGTCGATATAGTTTACTCTCCCGCATCTTCAGGAATGAAGGGCGCTTTAGACCGAGCTCACGAAATTGTCGGCAGTTCGAACCGATGCTGCATGTTGAATCAATTTGATAATCCAGCTAATCCAGAGGCTCATCGACTTACCACTGCGGTCGAAATTCTCAGAGACCTAAAAAAGGCGCCCGACGCGTTCGTTATGGGTGTTGGCACGGGAGGCACAATTACTGGGGTGGGAGAGGTATTGAAGAAGAAAAATAAAGATGTTCGGATAATTGCAGTTGAACCCTCAGAATCGGCGGTTTTGCGCGGTGGAAATCCTGGCCCGCACAACTTTTCAGGAATAGGCGCAGGATTTGTTCCAAAGAACCTGAACCTTGGTTTGATAGATAACGTAATTCCTGTAGGATATAACCAGGCTGAAGAGGCGGTGAGAACTCTAGCTATGCGATACGGTATTTATGCCGGCCTTTCCTCCGGTGCGGCTTTCAGCGCATCTTTGCAGGAGGCTTCCAGGCTCGGGCCTGACAAAACCGTGGTCACGATTTTTTGTGATCCAGGGGAAAGATATGTTTCACTCTTGTGAGGCATGACGGACTTTGAAATATCTCAAGTTACTATTAGCCTGCATGTAGATTTTTTTGTCACTCTGACTATCTCTGAGGAACCCTTTTCGGTTACAATCCATTTGTCTTGGAAAAGAATTGAATTTGAAAACTGCGCGCAGCGTTTGCTAAGCAGAGCCTTTGAATAGTTAATATATCTTTTTCTGTTTTCCGGAGGTCTGGATGTCTTTTTTGCTGAAATTTATTCTGGCCTTTGTGGTTGGAGTCCCGATTCAATGCGCAACCGGCTCGAACGTATCTGCTCAGGTTGACCGGGAAAAGGCTTTCATTACCTCGAAATCCACTGTTGTCGCAAGCAAGTCCGAGTCAAAATCCGGTTTGAACAAAGGTTCGTCCGAAAAGTGGTGGAGGAGCCAGGAACTGAGTTTATTAGCGGTTGGTTTAGGCGTGGGAGATGTAGATGGAGATGGAAAGAACGACATCGTAGTAGCCGGGCCGTCTACTATTCATCTATATAGATTTTCAGACAACAATTTGAGTCTCATCACAGAGTATTCCTCCGGAAACTTGGAAATAAAATCTCTGGATGTGGCGAAAACAGGGAAGAATAATCGGGCAAGAATATACGTGTCAGCTCAGAATAGGGGCTCTGTAGCCTCTTTCGTCCTGGAATACAAGAACGGCGCTCTGGTTCCGGCAGTGGAAAATGTGGACTATTTCCTGAGGGTTATTAACTATCCTACACATGGGCCCATCTTGCTGGGACAAAAAAAGGGGCTGTCCAGAATGTACGATGGTCCTATTTTCAAAATGGAGGACAGTGGATCATCACTGGAAGCTAAGGAGCGTTTCGGAGTGCCGCTGAAGATACCCATATTCGGTTTTACAATTGGAGATTTTGGAGGGAAACGTGACCCCCTGATCGCAGTTTACGACAAGGAAGACCATTTAAGAATGTACAACCCCACTGGTAAGCGGCTCTATGTTTCCAAGAAATATTTTGGCGGGTCGGATATAGTTTTAAGATGGTTCGGTCCCGAAGAGATGCGTGACAAGGGCAAGGATTTTGCCATGGATCCAACTTATGTCAGACCCAGAATCGCTTGGTGGAGCCCTTCAAAAGGCGCTCCAGCCCAGATTTTGGCAATATCACATAGCTCTACAACAATGAGAATGCTCTCTAGAACCAAGATGTTGGAGGAGGGACGCGTAAATGGGCTCAACTGGAACGGGGATGCGCTCGAAGAAAGTTGGATTACCCCTAAGGCTCAAGGTATTGTTGCGGATTTTGCCATAGATTCCCTCGCCGGTATGCCGGGAGATAGATTGATAGTACTTGAACGCAAGAAAACCGACTGGTTGGCGTTTTTATTATCCAGAAGCCAGATAAAGATCTACGATTTGCAACAACTTGTCACTGAAGGGGCCAAACGGGGAGGCAAAGAATCCGACGAATAATTTGTCTACCGTCTACGGTAAATTCTACAAACACGTTCTCTAACTGGCTTTTTTTTGATCTTCCGTAAACTGTAAGCATTCTGGCGCAACTTTATGAGGCTTAACATAGCATATGGTATGAAGGCCTGGATCTATCTCCGCCAATTGTGATTCTATTCCAGATCTAATTTTATCCCTGAATTCGTAGTAATGTTCTGCGACCACGAAAGACGAAAGAAATCTATCCACACGCTCTGGAAAATTCCACAGGGCGCTTAGCAAATGCTTCCAGAATGTTATCCTGGTAGGATAAACTACTCCGTTCCTGTATATAGTAATTGACGCCGCCCTGATTTCCCAGATGTAGGGGAATTTAAAAGGTTTTTTCACCTTAGGTGGGTCCATTGAAGCGAAGTGTTGGTATGACCTTTCAATGTATGTTTCCGGTCTGTATAGCGTGTCGTAAACGTTGATAAACTCTGCGGCAATTTCCTGAAGTGGTCTGGTGGGGATAAAATTAACCAGGCCCGTCTGATTGGAAACGTTCTCATCGTCGATGGTCAGTAAACGATTTTCCGATTCGAGCCTAGTGCAAAGGTCTGTGCCTTCTCCCGCCTGAAGAAGAGTTGTGAACAGTTCAGGAATATGGTTCTGCTCTGCAAATTTTATGAGACGTTCGCCAGCTCCACTTTTTTCTTCATCAAAACCAAGAATGGCCCCTGCGATGACCTGAAATCCGGCTTTGGCAATTTTTTGACAAACCAGGCTCAGATCAACGTTTGTGTTCTGGAGTTTACCCGCATCCTTCAAACATGCCTCGTCAGGTGTCTCCACGCCGAGAAATACCCTGTTAAATCCTGCCAGGTACATGTCTTCCATCAATTTGTCATCCGAGGCCATGTTAACAGACGCTTGAGTATAGAAATTGAACGGATGATTGTGTTTCTCCATCCATGGGATCAACTCATTCAATAATTCCTTGGTCTTGTGAATGCTTCCTATGAAATTGTCATCAGAAAAGAACACCATGCGTCGCCAACCCAAATTGTACAGTAACTCCAATTCGCTAATAATTTGTTCTGGCCTTTTTGCGCGTACCTTACGACCTAACATTAACGTTACGTCGCAGAATTCGCACTTGAACGGACACCCTCTAGTGAACTGTACACCCATGTCGACGTAAGATTTCATGTCTAAAAGATCGTATCGGGGCATCGGACTCAAGGCCATGTCCGGTCGCTCCTGAGATTGTACTATGCGTCCAAAATCCTTGTTCTTGATTCTCTTCAGAAGCTCTCCTATTTGGTGTTCAGCCTCTCCTTTTACTACGATGTCCGCTCCTTCTGCGAATGCCTGTTCAGGAGCAT
>DYRE01000045.1 GCA_020718965.1 Desulfomonile tiedjei | reverse complement strand
GATAAAAATCAGGGACACATTGGCTCCAGTTTCCAGGACAGCCTCTTCGACAGTGTTGAAAACTGGTATGCCGTCGACGACAGAGCCCTTCTTTCCTGGAGTAACTCCTCCTACCACATTGGATCCGTAGTCCCTGCACGCTAGTGAGTGAAAAGTGCCATTACGCCCGGTTATGCCCTGGCAGATTATGCGCGATTCCCTGTTTACGAGGATGGCCATTTTCTTACTCCATTGATCAATTTCCGTTTATTTCTTTAGCTTTTACGACAACCAGTTGCGCCGCTTCGTCCAGCGAGGATATCATCTGAATCGGAAGCCCTGAATCCGCAAACAACTTACGGCCCAACTCAATGTTTGTACCCTCTATACGAGCAATAACCGGTAGCTCAAGGCCTCTTTCCTTAATGGCCTTGATAACTCCTCGAGCCAGTACGTCGCATCGGAGGATTCCGCCAAAGATATTAATGAAGACAACTTTTACCCGTTCATCATCAAGAAGAATATTCATAGCGTCAGCGACTACTTGCTCGCTGGCTCCACCTCCAACATCCAGAAAATTGGCGGGAGACCCTCCATGTATCGAGATGAGGTCGAGGGTCGCCATGGCCAGGCCGGCCCCATTGACCATGCATCCTATGTCCCCTTCCAGACGTATATAGCTCAGCCCCGCAAGTCGTGCGGACAGTTCCACAGGATCCTCCTGAGACCTATCCCTTAAAGCCACCATTTGTGGCCTGCGAAACAATGCGTGATCATCAAGGTTGATCTTTGCGTCTAGGGCCAAAAGCGTTTCGCCCGACACTACGAGAGGATTGATCTCAGCCAGCGTGCAGTCAAGCCCCACAAAGATGTCGTAAAGAGCTTTTATCGCATTGGCTAACTGGTTAGCCACTATGTTTTTGTCTGTAAGTTTGTAAGCCAGACCTCGCGCCTGGAAAGGGCACAGACCTCTCAAAGGATTAACTTTGACAGTGAATATTTTCTCCGGCGCTTCCCTCGCTATGGTTTCTATGTCCATCCCTCCAGCCGGACTGGCCATGATGGTGACTTCACCCTCATTACGATCCAGGACTACGCCGAGATACAACTCTTCATCAATCCGAGGCGCTTCTTCAACGAGAATTGCGCTTACTGGTTTCCCTTGTGGCCCTGTTTGATTTGTAACCAGAGTCATTTGAAGAATTCGTTCAGCCACCTTTTTTACGTCGTCGTCAACGGAGAGGACGGCTATTCCGCCAGCTTTCCCTCGACCTCCCGAATGAGCCTGGGCTTTGAGGACTATTTTGTCGGTCTTGAGATTCCTGGCTGCTACTAAGGCTTCTAGGGCATCATATACAACGGTTCCCCGAGGCACATTCACACCCTTTTCCATTAATATTCTCTTGGACTGGAATTCGTGCAGATTCATTATAGACCTACCCCCCTTGAAGTGGTTGGCTGTTCAGACGGCGTCGGTTGAGAAATATCTTGACGCAATCGGTAAACCTCAAAAAAGGTAAAAACTCTAAGGAATTGTTAGGCGGTTAGGCTAACTCTACCTTGTGAAGCATGGCTTTGCAAGGGAAAACTTCTCTACCTTAATCATAATGCGCTAGAATTTGCGCGCTCGAAAAACTATTATCCCTGTTTATTCCTATAAAATTTGAGGTTTAGTTACTTATATGTTATGATTATACAGGTATAAGCGCTGTTAGATTATTAAGTTTTTTCTTTTTGAAAGTTGGCGGTTTCACGCCTCGAAAGTCCTTCTCTAACCTTGATAAAGCGTTACATCACGCTAGTATGAAAAAGGTTACTTATGGAAACCTGTTCGAATTATTTCGTCATATTCAAAATTGATGAACAACACTACGCTTTGAGTCTGTTGAATGTTGAACGAGTTGTAAGAGCAGTTCAGATCACTAGCATCCCCTCCAAACAAAAATACGTTCTCGGGGTAGTAGACGTTCAGGGAAACGTGACTCCGGTTCTTAACACCAGAAACCTGCTTGATGCGCCTGACAAGGAAATTGATCTTTCTGACCAGTTCATCATATCCAAAAATTCTAACCGAAAGGTTATATTAGTAGTGGACTCTGTGCCAGGAGTCTCTGAGCTATTCGGTGAGGAAGACCGTCCAATTATAGTCAGATCAGAATCATCAGGATTAGTGCAAGATATAGCCAGGTTTGGTGATTCGTTGGTTTTGGTTATCAATGTGGAGTTTCTGTTTTCGATAATAGACGACAACAATTCCTCAAGTTTACCCGTCCGCCCAAATTAGGCATGCGTTGACACAATGACTGATTCAGAACTCCGGAAATTTTCCGATTTTGTCAGGGACCTGGTTGGCCTGGATTTCGTTCCCAAAAATTGGCCTTCTTTGAGACGAAGTCTTTCGCGGGCGTCTTCGTCCCGGGGGTTTGAAACAACCAAAGAATTTGTAGAATGGGTTGGAGATGTTCGTGATGACGCTACGAAAATTGATATTCTGGCTAGTCTTCTGACAATTGGAGAGACCTTCTTTTTCAGAGACTCCAATACATTCGAAGGCATCGAACGCGTAATCATTCCAGACCTCATAAAGTCGAGGTATTCAGACTTATCCCCCTTGCGGATCTGGAGCGCAGGGTGCTCGACCGGCGAGGAACCGTACACGTTAGCAATTCTTTTCAAGAGATTATTTTGTCATTATCAACAATATCAGTTTAAGATTTTGGGAACTGATGTAAACAAGGAATCTCTCGAAAAAGCCAACAAGGGTTTTTACAAAGAATGGTCATTCCGAGGAGCCCCTCATTGGTTGAAAAACGACTTTTTCGCACAGGTAGACGGAGGATATCAACTGAACTCATCTGTCACATCTGCGGTTGAATTTCGTTATCTCAATCTGGTTTCAAAGGAGTATTCGTCTGCGCTATACGGTTTTTCACCATTGGACATAATCTTGTGCCGTAACACAATGATGTATTTTACCTCGGATGTCCGTAACAAAATCATAGACAGAATGCTTCTGTGGCTGAGCGACGATGGTTGGCTGATACTTAGTCCGAGTGAAGTTCCTCATGTGGCCAACCAAAAACTTGAGTTAGTGAAGGCGCCAGGCGCTGTGTTTTTCCGCAAAAAAAAACCGGCGTCACAGATGTTTCGTTCCTCTTCAGTTGAGGCCATCCCAAACAAAAAGAATTGCTTGATCGAGAAGAAGCCGAAACAAGCCCCTGTCCCTGTCACTCCAATCTCTACAAAGAGGGATCTCGCTGCTCGATCTCAACTGGACATTTCCACCGGAAGTCTTGAAAAAGCTCTGGAATTTGCAGGGAAAGCATTTTGTGTTTCAAATTACAGAAAAATTATTGAATTGCTCAAAGACCGCCCGGAGAAAGAAGCAAACCAAATTCTCTCTGGACAACGCTACTTTTTGCTTGCGAAGGCTTACGCTAACCTTGGAATCTTGGACGAAGCCCAAAAATCGATTGAAGCGGCTCTCACAATCGAGAAGTTGAATCCGTCATATCACTACATGTTCGCCTCAATTTTGCAGGCAAGAGAAATGAAGCAGGAAGCAGTGGAAAGACTCCAACGAGTTCTCTTTCTGGACCCTGATCACGTTATGACGAACGTAACGCTTGCTACTATTCAGAAAGGTCTAGACAACAGGAACGAAGCTCTGAGATGCATGCGGAACGCCATCATGCTTGTCGATCGCCTTCCGCCCGAGGAAATAATTCCGGATTCTGATGGAGCCACGGCGGCCCACATAAAAGAAATGATACATTCAACCGTTTCGAGCATGACGTGAGGGGTATTTCTTTTGACAGCCTGACGGAAATATCCGGAGGCGCCGGAGACTAATGCAACTATGGATAAATCGGAAAATAATAAAGGCGCAACCAATTCAAGCGAAAAGAACGCCATCCTTAAACAGAGAGCCTTAGCCCTTGCGGTTCCCAAGGAGAAAGCTCAAACTGAATCTCAGTCGATTCAGGTCCTTGTCTTCACGCTGGGTACCGAAAGATACGGAGTCCAATCAGAAACTGTTAGGGAAGTATGTCCAATGAGACAGGTTACCAGAGTGCCGTGCGTGCCACCCTTTGTCATAGGAATTATTAATATTCGAGGAAAAATATTCTCTATCTTGGATATTAAGCGGCTCTTGAATCTTCCCGAATCAAGATCCCAAAACCAGGAAAAGGTTATAATAATTGGATTCGAAGACATTGAATTGGGAATACTTGCGGACGATGTTTGCGGAGTTCAACAAATTTCCGTGTCTGATATCCAGCAGGATGTTCCAACCATTAGAGGGCTAACCAACAAGTATTTATTAGGAATTACATCTGACAGGCTGACGATACTCAATGTGGCAATCTTTCTTTCAGACCAGTCTATTATAGTTGATGAGACTGTTTGACCTTAACGTGGATAAGGCGTTTATGGATTTGTCTCGTTGAAGAGAAATCGGGATGAGTCAGTGATCCACCTACCCAACGTGACTTCATCCCTAGTCACTTTTGGGGCGCATCGGAACGGTTTGGTTGGATTTTACCCTAAATCTTTGTGTATTAAGGCATGACTTCACCTGTCATGAAATTGTCAGTGTCCGAGGATATTGGAAATGGACAACAAAGAAGATGAGTTTCTCACAAGGCTGAAAAACACCTTTAAGATTGAAGCCGACGAGCATGTTCAGACTATATCTTCAGGACTCCTTGAGCTGGAAAAGAATCCTGGTTTGCAGGAGAAGGGTCAAATACTGGAAACCATATATCGGGAAGCTCATAGTCTTAAGGGCGCCGCCAGAGCAGTCAGCCTGAGGGACGTTGAAAAAGTCTGCCAGGCCATTGAAACGGTCCTATCTATGCTTAAAAAAGATGAAATACAACCGGAACCTCTTACAGTGGAAGCTTTAATGGACTCCATAGAGGGTGTGGCCGCTATGATTTCATCTAATGAGCCTATCCCAACAGGCGAGTTGCTTCAACGTTTGTCCAAGATCAGTTCTAGCCCAAAAGGAAATCACTATGAACTTGAGGTTGTAGTAGATTCCGCTCAATCAAACGAAACATCAACCGAGGAAAGAGAGATTAACAAAACCAAGACACCTGTCTCCGTTCCAGAACCTTTTGAAGGTCAATCGCCCAAACCACTGCAACAAGATAGTCTGAATGTTTCTGCTCATTCTCAAGCTGAGTCTAGGGCTCATTCGCTGGTTTCCGCCCAGCATAACGAACCCAGGAGAGCCGTCCAGTCGGAAACCATTCGAATCAAGACCTCTAAATTGGACGCTCTTCTTTATCAAGTTGAAGAGATGGTGTCCATTAAAATGGCTTCAAATCAGAGGGCTTCAGATTTGAGGAAACTCAAATCCAGCCTGGATTCACAAAAGAAACAGTGGCTGAAAATATATCCTGAAGTTAGGATGTTACGTAATCTTGTAGAATCAGAGGAAGCTAGGGCTACTTTCGGACCATCCAGATCTTACCTCATGAAGATGATTGATTTCCTTGAGTCAAACGAGATCACCATAAAAGGTATGGAAGCGAGGCTAAAAAACATCAACGTAATGGCTGAGAATGATTCTCGACAGGCCGCTTCGATGGTCAATGATCTTTTAGATGATATGAAAAACGTGTTGATGTTGCCATCCTCCACGTTGTTGGAGATTTTTCCCCGACTTGTCAGAGACTTGGCCAGAGACCAAGCCAAAAAAATCAAGCTTACCGTTGAAGGAGGAAATACCGAAATAGACCGAAGGATTCTTGAGGATATGAAAGACCCCTTAATCCACCTAGTTAGGAACTCAATCGACCACGGAATAGAACAGCCATCACTCAGGACGCAAGTTGGGAAGACGCAAGAGGGTTCCCTGACAATATCTATTTCCCAGGTCAGCGCCAAGAAAGTCGAAATAGTTGTCGCCGATGATGGCGCAGGAATTGATATCCAAAAAGTCAAGCAGGCGGCACTGATGAAAAGCCTGGTGACTGAACAGGAACTGAAAAGTCTCGACCCGAAAGAAACTACATCGCTTATTTTCAGATCAGAGATATCAACTAGTCCAATCATAACGGACTTGTCAGGTCGAGGTTTAGGTTTGGCTATCGTCAGAGAGAAGGTGGAAAAGCTGGGTGGAATGGTGACTGTAGAATCAAATCTGGGGATAGGAACCGTGTTTCGCATTCAACTACCTGTTACACTGGCGACCTTCCGGGGAACTTTGGTTCAAGTCGGGAACGAGTTATTTGTTGTCCCTACATCAAATGTGATTCGAGTAGCTCGCGTTAAAAGGGATTCGATAGGCACAGTTGAAAATAGGGACACAATTACGATGAATGGTAGAATCCTACCCTTGGTAAGACTTGCCGACATCCTGGATATTCAAACCGATCCCATGATGGACAAAAGATCCGAATTCGTTACGGTATTGATACTGGGAGCCTCAGGCCAAACAATCGCTTTCAGTGTAAACGCCATACTCAATGAGCAGGAGGTCCTGGTAAAAAGTCTGGGACGTCAACTATCAAGGGTCCGAAATGTTTCCGCTGGAACAGTTCTCGGCTCAGGACAGGTAGCCCTGATTCTGAATGTATCAGACTTGATACGTTCGGCTATGCTGATATCGGGAACTGGGCTCATAACTCACATGGAAAAACCCGAGGACATCGAAAGATGTAAATCAATACTGGTGGTCGAAGACTCGATCACTTCGAGAATGTTACTCAAGAATATCCTTGAATCAGCCGGATTTGAGGTTAAAACAGCCGTAGACGGAATTGACGCGTGGTCTGTACTCGAGACTGCTAATTTTGATCTTGTGGTATCGGACGTTGAAATGCCTCGCATGGACGGATTCGAACTCACTGCCAAGATTCGAAGTCAAGAGAATCTGAAGAATCTTCCTGTGGTAATAGTAACATCTCTTGAATCCCGAGAGGATCGTGAACGTGGAATTGATGTGGGAGCGAACGCATATATTGTAAAAAGCGGATTCGAACAGAACAATCTCCTGTCAGTGGTGAAACGTCTAGTGTAGGGTAAGGTCACAGCCATGATCAGAGTTCTTGTTGTAGATGATTCAGCCGTAGCGAGAGACCTCCTGAAGCACATCCTGACTTCAGAGGCCGAAATGGTTGTCATTGGAGAAGCAAGAGATGGCCAGGAAGCGGTGGAATTCGTGGCTGGCAACAAACCGGATGTTATAACCATGGACATCAACATGCCTCGGCTTAATGGCTTCGACGCCACTCGTCAAATTATGGAGAAAAATCCGGTTCCCATAGTAATTGTAACTGCTAGCTGGGACCCTAACGATCTAAACAAAGCTTGGCAAGCGATGGAAGCGGGAGCAGTAGCGGCTGTTGAAAAACCTCGGTATTCTACTGAAGAAGATTACAGAAACAACGCCAAAAATATAATTGATACCGTGAGATTGATGTCCCAGGTAAAAGTGGTGCGACGATGGTCAGCCGGGCGAAAAGGCCGTAGCCCAAACGCCCCGTCCCCCAGGGTAGAAAATGGCGTATCACTACCGCGTTATGAGATAGTAGCCATTGGAGCTTCTACTGGTGGACCTCCAGTTCTTAAGGAATTACTGGAGACTCTACCTGAAAATTTCTCAGCTCCTATCGCCATTGTTCAGCACATCGCTAGAAATTTTACAGCCGGTCTTGTAGAATGGCTCGATCGATCTACATCTCTCAAAGTCAGGGTCGCAAAAAACAGGGAAAGACTTGAACCCGGGACTGTTTACGTAGCTCCAGACGGTCTGCAGATGAAATTCGATCGCTCTAGCAACATAGTTCTGACCGATGACCCCCCCGAGAATGGCCTGAAACCCTCAGTTTCTTACCTTTTTAGGTCTACCGCCGAAGTTTTTGGAAAAAAAGCCGTGGGGATTCTGCTTACAGGCATGGGCAGAGATGGGGCAAACGAACTCAAAACACTTAAAGACAGTGGCGCAATTACCATTGCTCAAGACAAGGAATCCTCAGTCATACACGGCATGCCTGGAGAGGCTATTAAAATTGGCGGAGCTTCCCACATTGCCGCTCCCGACAAAATTGTAGGTTTGCTCATGAGATTAATAGGCACAGGAGTGAACAAATGACGACTGGCCATTCTCAGGATTTTTTGAATCTCGGCGATAACAACACCATTAAAATACTTGTAGTCGAGGACAGCCCTACGCAGGCTATTCGATTGCAACACATTCTGGAAAAAAGAGGGTTCGAAGTAGCAGTCTCTCATAATGGTAAGACGGCTCTCCAATACCTGCGTAAGAACCGTCCCACGATAGTAATTAGCGATGTAATCATGCCTGAAATGGATGGTTATGAACTCTGCAAAAGTATCAAGGACGATGAAAACCTTAAGGACATTCCAGTTATTCTTCTGACATCTCTTTCCGATCCGGAAGACATAATAAGGGGTCTGGAAGTCGGAGCGGACAACTTCATTACCAAACCATATCAGGAAAAACTCCTGGTTTCGAGAATTCAGTACATAATTGTTAACAGGGAAATAAGGTCTAAATCTAGTTCCGGCATAGGAATTGAAATTTTCTTTGCGGGGAGAAAGCATTTCCTGGCGGCTGACCGGATACAGATTGTAGACCTTTTGTTGTCATCTTATGAAACAGCGGTTCAAAATTACCATGAATTGGTTCAGAGTAACGCCGATCTGACACGGGCAAACGAAATGGTTTCTGCAGAAGCTAATAAACTCCGAACCTTGATTGAATGCCTTGACGCAGGGGTAGTCTTTGCGGATCAAAACGATGTGATCACTGAAATTAACAGCAAGTTCGTGGAACTGTTTGGAACAAACCGATCAGAAATCTTAGGTAAAACCATCTGGGATATCCATAAAACGTTACGTCCGTTAGACCACATCCGAGATATTATATCTCAATTCAAAAAAGGGAACTCACGCGATCCGGTTTCAATAGATCGAAAATTTCAGGACCACAACCTTTGCATGCATGTACAGCCTATCTTTGAAGAAAATAGCTACAAAGGGGTTATTCTGAGTGTCCTGGATGTAAGTGATTTTGTCAGGGCAAAAGAACAAACGGAACAGGCTAGCAGAGCTAAGGGACAATTTCTAGCCAACATGAGCCATGAAATCAGGACCCCATTGAATGGCATAGTTGGCATGGCCCAACTGGCGCTCGCAACCTCACTAAATGACCAACAAAGGGAATATATAGAATCCATTAAGGTCTCTTCTCAGGATTTAATAAGTATTATAAACGACATACTGGATTTTTCAAAGATTGAGGCCGGCAAGATGTCCCTATTTTCAGCTCCTTTCAGCCTTAGAGATTCCGTTTCCAAGGTTGTCTCTAATATGGCTGTTCAGGCTCAGGCCAAGGGACTGGAATTGCTTTATGACATCGAGAGAGACACACCGGACCAGCTCATTGGAGATTCCGGACGATTGAGACAGGTACTAATAAACCTTTTGGGTAACGCAATAAAGTTCACCGAACACGGTGAACTTTTGGTCTCGGTCAAGGCGGAACTACTGCCGGGTTCAAAAGCGAAGCTTTATTTCGCAGTCAGGGATACGGGGGTCGGAATCCCCCAGGAGAAGTTGAGTACCATATTCCAGGCATTTGAACAGGTAGACAGTTCTTCAACCAGGAGATTCGGCGGGACGGGCCTCGGACTTGCTGTATCTTCCCAACTTTGTCAAATAATGGGTGGAAAAATTTGGGTTCAAAGTCAGCTCAACGAAGGTAGCGTGTTTTATTTTTCAGTAATTATGGGATTTGAACCCGGCAAGAAGGCTCTGGAGTCTCAAACGCCCGTTCCTAATCCACTAAAAGGCTGTTCAGTATTGGTCATCGTAAACAACGCCACAAGCCTGGGTCTTTTGCAAAAGACGCTTATAAATGCCGGAATGATAGTCCAGATCGCTAAGGACGGCGTTGGGGCCATGTCACTTCTCTCTAGGTGTAAAGAACAAGATGAAATCTTTGATTTTGTTCTCATCGACATGACACTCCCCGATGTCACAGGAACCGAATTGGCAGCGGAGATAAAGAATTGGACTGTTGCGCCGCAGACCAAGATCATGCTTTTAGTTCCCAAAGACTTTAGTTCTGAGGAGAAAAACCTTCATAAACTTAACATTGTCGGTTTGGTATCCAAACCAACTGGGCCTGATGAATTGATTAACGCTCTCCTTAAAGCGTCTAGCTCACATTTGACTGAAAAATCAGGATTCGACCATGAGGTCAAACCTAATCATTCAGAAGAGGATTCCAGGAGGCTGGAAATACTCGTCGCAGAAGACAATTTGATTAATCAGAAATTGGCGACATACATGCTTGCCAACCTCGGGCACAAGGTCGTTATTGCCGCCAACGGCCAGGAGGCGTTTGACAAGTTCAGGGCCGGCCATTTCGATGTGATACTGATGGACGTTCAAATGCCTGTTATGGATGGTTTCGAAGCAACCCGACTCATACGCGCGGCGGAAAAGGAATCCAAAAAACACACGCCTATTATAGCTCTGACAGCGCACGCCATGAAAGGGGACAGGGAAAGGTGCCTGGAATCAGGCATGGACGACTATATTTCCAAGCCCATCAATCATAAGGAGTTATTGGATGCTCTAACCCGAATAAGAGAAGAAAGCCCCGCATTACCGTAGATTAACGTAAAAAAAACCGTTTTGGAACACCATACCCATATAAAATCCATAATAATTTTCTTTAATTATTGTGCAAAGTGTGATATGAAAAGAGCCTAGAATGAATTTAGACGCCATTTAGCGTCTTTCTTTGAAGCTGTTAGGAGTGAGGGTATGAAGTTCTACATCATTTTAGGCTCTGTCTTAATTGCTTTGTTTAACCTATCTACCTCGACCTTTGCATCAGACCAGACGTGTTCTATAATAGTCAATCAGCAAGTTTCTCATATACTTGATGATTCTCCATTCTGCTCAGGAATAGCTCCTCAAAAGAGTCAGAGCGCGGACATTCCATTGAGAGCTTCGCTGTCAACAAAAAATCGACAGGAACCGGAAATATCCACCAAGACCGAAATTAAAAACCGTTCATTACGAGAAGAATTGACCGGAAGGATTTTTAAGGACTAATACCTCAGCCATTCGACATTGAAGTTTATTTCAGTCGCATTACATACCAATGAAGATCGAGTATAATGATTTAGGGTCTTGATCGAGTTAGACTCGACGATTTCCTGCCGGCAGGCGCCTTTCCATTCCAACATTCAATAAATTTTAACGTAACTTAGCTATTAGCCAGTGAACTGCAAGTATGATTGCTGGTTGATAATATTGCGTCAAGCGGATATAGTCCCAATCAGCCGAG
>DYRE01000380.1 GCA_020718965.1 Desulfomonile tiedjei | reverse complement strand
TGGACAATAGTTTCACCATGTCGCCTTAAGTAGGCCCTTAGGTCTGAAAACCAGTGTTATAACCACTGCGGCATAGGGAAACACTATAGAAAACTGTGGCCAAATCAATATTCCCATCGATGCGGTAAGACCAAATATCAGCGCCCCCAGCAGCGCTCCCCAGACGTTGCCCAAACCACCAATAATCACTATAAGGAAAGCTTCCATGATTATGGTGTGATCCATCCCCTGAGTTATGTTTTGAGTAGGAGCCACCAAGGCCCCACCTAACCCAGCCAGATAGCAACCTATTACAAAAACGGACGCAAAGACCCAACTCACATTTATTCCCACAGCCCCCACCATATCCCGGTCAACGGCAGCGGCCCTGGCTATTTTTCCGATCCTGGTTTTCTGAGTGAGAAACCATAGCGCAAAAGCGACTACTGGGCCTGCGGATAGAAGGAACAGATTGTACTTCGGGAACGGCATTCCCATAATCGACAACGAACCCTGAAAAACTTCGGGTGGAGACAAAGACCGGTATTCTGATCCCCATATCACCTTGACAGCGTCTCCAAAAATTAACATCAGGGCAAACGTAAACAGAAGCAACATAAGATGCTCTCTATCATACAAATGACAAAAAAGGCCCCGCTCCACGGCCAGGCTTACCAGAGCGACAACAATCGGCCCCAGAAATATGGCCAGCCAGAATCCGAGTGCGCTAGTCCCCAGAAAATTCGCTATCGTGTAACAAAGGAAGGCGCCAAGCATATAGAGCGAACCATGGGCGACATTCGGGATTCTCAGGACGCCAAGGACAAGGCTCAAACCGGATGAAACAATGAATAGAATGGTTGTCCTGCTCAATCCGATAAGGAATTGCTGGATAAGAGCATTGAGTGTAATTGATGACGAAAAATCCATGTCTCCTGGTTCAATAAAACCGACTATTTTCCTCTTGATGTTTTGATGTTTTCGATTGACGGCATTAGCTCTTCCGCTGGAATAGTCAATATATCGCTTGCTATGAGAAAATCGAATCCTGGTACCTTCGTTGTCACTCCCATGAACATTGGCAACATTACCTGATTGTCAACATCGCGAACTGTCAATTTGCCTACAGGGCTATCAATGGTTAAACCAGAGAGGGACTCGGCAAACTTGTCTGAATCAACTTTACCGGCCTTCTCAAAGGCCTTGGCGATGAAATTGGCGGTGTATAACCCAATAAGGCTCCCAAAGGAAGGATATCTGTTGTATGTTTTCCTGAATTCTTCGACAAAAATCTTGTTCTCTGGAGTTTCTGGATAATAGAAATAGTAATTGGCCGTCCCAATGACCCCTTCAGGCGCATCAAGCCCCAAAGGCCTGAGTGTAGACAGTTCCGTTCCAGTGTGCATGTAGATCGGAACCTTGCTGGTAAACCCGGTGTTCTTTGCGGCTTTGAGGAATGGAATGCAGCCGGCTCCTCCCGTCGCCACAATCACGGCGTCAGGCTTTGAGGAAAGAATTGATGTTATGTAGGGTGTAAAATCAGGCTCTCCCACCTTCCACCAGGACTGGCCCATTAATCGCGCTTCGGGCTTGATCTTCTGAAGATTCTTCCAGACTGCGTCAGCTATGGCGTGTCCGTATTCATAATCATCACCGGCAATCCAGTAATTGACAAAAGGGCGTTTTGCGAGACCGATAGCAGCGGCCTTACCTATCATTTCGGTATTCTCATTCATTGAAAAGACATACTTGTGACCTTTTGCTCCAGTAATATTGGAGCTTTTCCCATAAGTCACAAGAAACGGTATCTTCTCTTTTTTGGCCAAATCCGACACAGCCAGAGAAACTGCGCTATTAATGGTTCCCATGAGAATGGCGACATTTTCCCTCATGATCAATTCCTTGGCTGCGGTGAGTCCAAGATCGACCTTGAACTTGTCGTCTCTCGTTACAAAAACTATTTTCTTTCCCAGAACACCGCCGTCAGCGTTGATTTTGTTCAGGGCCAGCTTGAATCCGTCTAAAACATCCAGCGCATAGCTACTCGGAGGTCCGCTATAGGTGTCGATAATGCCGATCTTTATTTCACCGGCGGCAAAGCTCGACACACTTGAAAACAAAAACATGACCGACATAAAAACGGCGACAAACATAGCCAAACCTTTTCTCATGGCCTACCTCCCTGTTTTTTCACACGGTCAATAATCGAAACTCTAAATACTTTTCAGCAAAACCATTCGGCCATTCTGAATGGTCGAATGGTTTTAGCTTCGCATGAGGGGTCTTCAGAATTCTATTGCCTTAGGCCTTCTGAAATATCAAATAAGCGCACAGACTTCCGGGCCAGGAACCAAA